>NZ_PIZT01000028.1:0-55604 GCF_002834115.1 Methylomonas sp. Kb3
AAGCCGCAAGAATTCACCGAGGTCGAGCGCTGGGCAGACAACCACCTGCAAGCCGCCGGCAACCTATACCGACTGTTCGACAGCAACACCAAGGCAATGCTGGTCGAATTCGAAGCTGAATCGCTGGCAGACGCCAAAGTCAAAGCCGGCCTATTCCTTCGCGACAGTGCTAAAGGAGACGCAGCATGAGCACCCAAGCCCAAGCCAATAAACAACCCGCCAGCCCCTCATTCGGCACGAAAAGAATCGACGTTGCGTTAAAAGCCCTTTGGTCTAAGGCGAGCAATCAATTCAGTAATGACGAATTAAAATGGTTTGCCGGCCTTGGGGAAACAGCAGAGCAACAAGCGCTTGGTCTTGCGGATGCGTTGGAGAGCTTTTACTGCCACACCGCCGAGGATAGCGATGTTGATGATTTTAGGGATTTGCTGTTTTGTCTCTCAAATCAGGCATATGCGGTAGTCGGCATGGCGGGAATCTGCGCAAGCGCGACAGATCGGTTAATTCACCCTGAGCGATACGTCAAGACTGGCATAGATAACCCGCAGGATACCAGCGCACAAAAAGGCGGTGAAGCATGAGTGCAAATATAGCCACCCCAAGCCTGGACAGTGTTTTCGAGTCCGCGCAACGCGCCCACGCCGTGATTTTATTGCTGGCCGAATCCTGTTATTCCCCAGCGTATACTGACACTGTTATTTATTCACTGTGGGCGGTGGAACGCGAACTTAGAGAAATCAAAGAGGCCTTGGGCGACACTACCAATCCCGCTAAAAGCGATGGTGGTGCGCCATGAACAACAAACTAACCCTAGACAAATCCGCCTTGGCGGAAGAGCTTTCGATCAGCGTGAGAACCCTGGAGCGAATGATCAAAGACGGCGATGTGCCGCCGCCATCTAGCAAGATCCCAAAAATTGCGTGGCCGACTGCTGTGATCGAAAAATGGTTACTCGAAGAATACAACTTGACTGATGAAACCACAAAAGTTGAAAAGAAACGCGGCCGTAAGAGGTTAGCAATATGAGTGCCGCGAATTTTGTAAAACCCATCTGCACCGGCGAGACCGTGATTGATGTGATTATGCAATCGGCTGAGCGCGCGAGCGGCGTGCTTGAGTTGGCATTGCAGCGATTAATGAGCAATGACAACACCGATCAAGATCTGTTCTACGCCCTGTGCGCGGCCAAGCGTGAAATGACTGATATTCGGGCCATCACTGAGGCGTATCAAGATGGGGAGTATGACCAGTCAGAGTCAAACCAGCCGCAGGCAAAACCGACTTATACTGCCGATCCCGCTGAGGCCTACCCAGAAGCAGTCATCTTGACCAAGCTAATCAACTTTGCCGAAATCACTGCCGAACAAGCCGCAGGAATCGACGCCGAGTTGAAGAAATACCGGGCCGTAGCGGCAGTCAATGATTCTGCCACTGCTGGGGCAAGCCAGCACGGCAAAGGTGGTGCGAAATGAACTGGTACATCAAGTTTAAGCTTTGCATGGCGGTGTTCTGGGTTCGCGCGGCCATCATGAGGCGATATAGCCATACACAACCTAAAATCATCAGGCGGCTAAGCTTGGCAGCGTTCGAGGTGGTGACTGCTTTTTACATTTTCATGCGGTGGACGTGGGCCACGCACTAACCCACGCCAAAGCACAGAGCCGGGAAACCCCCGGCTTTTTTTGTGCCTACCCTTTGTTATTGTACTGTTCCGTATTGATACAATTAGAAACGTGAAAAATACCAGAAACCGTCAAGTTATTTTGAAATGCCTGTCTGAGCCGAACGACGATTGTGGCGGGGCTCCACCGTACTCGGCGCAATCAATAAAGCACATGCTCGAATACACGCCTGAGTGGTATGGCGCGGCTAATCCGGTAAGCATCTCGCAAATACATCGCACACTAAGGGATCTGTACGCAGCCGGCTTGATTGCATTCGAATACCGCATAGACGACGGCTTCAACGGTAATTTGCCGCAACGAGTCAAATACTGGCAGCTTGCCGGCGAGGTAGAGCGGAACAAGCTGATCAATGAAGTTAATTCGGCTTGCCGACTGGCCGGCAGGGTTCACGGTGTGATGTTCTTCGGCGGACTGATTGAACAGCCAGTGAGTGAAGGCCAAAAGGAGCAGGTTATCAAAAATCTAAAGGCCATGATGCAACGAACGCACCCGGACAAGGTGGAAGGCTTTACTGATCAATTCAAGCAGCTTCAGGAGGCGCTGGCTTACGTTCGGAGCAACATTGACTTGATGGCGGGGTCGGCCAAACAGTTACAAGGCTAACCGGGAATTCCCGATTTGACTTGTCCCCACAAAACAAACAGTTACCATGATAAAGCCTGAGCTGTGTCGTTTATCAGCATGATTGGCTTGCCATAACCTCCTTTAAAGACTGGTCCAAAATCAGGACCAGCTTCGGATTCTATTACCTGGAATTCCAGGAATTAAAATAGGAAACGCCGCTCGCTCCGCTAATTTACTGGGTTTTAGCGGTTTTGTATCATCCCGCATTGATACAGTTGCAAGGCCAATAACCGGAATTCCAGGTATTGAGTCAAAACAAGGCCTTGATAGGTGAAGGGAAATTCTCCCGCACCTCGCCCGCCCGCGAGTTTGCTAGGTTTCTGTTGAAAGCTGCGCACCATCCCAACCCGCGTCAGTTTTGATGGCGTCGGTAATGCCGACATCATGTAGACGCCAGCAAATTTGCGTTCATCTGATTTAGGCTTGGTATTGCCGACTCCATCAGACGAGAGCAAGAAGTGATAGTTAACTTTTACTCTGACGTACTCCGAAACCAATTCCCGTTTGCCGTGTTTCTTGCCAGTGCTAGACTGTAATTGCACGTACCTAACCCAAGGGAGCACGTCATGTTTACCAAGAAAAAAAGCCTACTCATCATCGCCGTTACCAGCATTTTTGCAGGCAACGTCTGGGCTGAAAAGCCCGACTGGAAAAGCCATGATGACAAACAGCACAAATCGCACAAAGAAAAACACCATGATTACGAACAACGTGATCACGATGATGGTGGCCAAAATTACCGCATCGAAGGTGAAAGTCGTTATGACAATCCTGCTCCCAACTCATACGAAACGGTCCGACAGTTTTTATTTAACGATCAACACCGAGTTCAAATTCGTAACTACTATTATGAGCAAGAACGCTCAGGCCATTGTCCACCAGGCTTGGCTAAAAAACGTAATGGCTGTATGCCGCCTGGCCAAGCAAAAAAATGGAGTATTGGCCAACGATTCCCTCAGAGTGCATCCTATAACTACCTGCCACCTGAACTTTTGTACCGACTTGGACAGCCTCCTGCTGGTTATGGCTATGTGCAATCCGCGTCTGACATTTTGATGCTAAATCTTGCGACTGGTGTTATTAGCGACATCATTTATAACTTAGGCAGATAAAAAACGCCGCACGCATTTGAAGTTCGGGACCATCTTTAACCAGAACTCATTCACTTTGGCTTGGGCGATTCGATAAAGGGTTTCAGTGGGACGGGAGGCCAGGCTTTAGATATTTACTTTTGCTCGTAGATTGGGTTGTGTGCAGATTTACCTTGAGGATTTGAACCTGAAGCCGGTGGTTTGGCTACGTCAGGAACATTGCCCAATCCAAGGCATAAACTATCAGTCTTAAGACTCGCAATATCACAATGATGACCATGCCAAAACCACGCACACCGCCGCCGCCTCGACCAGGCTGGAATTACGATACCTACTTCCTGGCGCAATTAGCCAAGGCCAAGGAACAAAAGCTGTTGCAGTGATGGGTTGAGGCTTCGCGCATCATCACCGGCCAAATCGGAACCACGAGTTCCGATTTGCAAGCTCATCAATACCGCTCGTTCCGCGAATTTACTGGGCTGAGCGGTTTTGTATCATCCCGCATTGATACAATTGCAAGGAAACTCCTGGAATTCCGGTAGTTTCCCTGAATTGAAATCAGGGCATTCCAAGTCATTGAAAAACAACTCCCTAAACATTAGTGAGCCCAGCAACCGGCTATTGCCCTAATTTCAAATGACGTCGGTATTGCCGACATCATGTAGAGCCAGCAAACTAAGGATTTGATTGACGAACTGACCAAAGGCGGAATTCCGCCTTCGGTCTTGAAATATGGTTCAGCGCCAATGAATTCCGATAATTCGTCGGAATTGTGATCATTCCCCAATATTGGGGAGCACACAAACAAGCGTCAAAGCCCTATTTCAGATTCGGAAAACGCCGCATGGCGTCTGGCGGAGAAGAACGTCACCAACCATCTGACTGGTTGCGCGTTAAGCAAACCCAAGATTTAGTCAAAGAATTAACTCCGGGAATTACCGGAGTTTCAGAAACTACCGGAATTCCAGTAGAAACCATAGAAGGCAGGAAAGGCGGGACTTATGTAGTCAAGGAATTGGTTTATTCCTACGCCATGTGGATCAGCGCCAAGTTTCATTTGCATGTGATTCGAGCATACGACGAAATGGTTAATAAGCCAACGCAATTCGCCATTCCTAAATCCTTGTCTGAAGCATTGCTATTAGCAGGTACCTTGGCGGCGGAGAATGAGGCCTTGGCGTTAAAGGTAGAGGCCGACAGGCCCAAGGTCAGACTGGCTAACTTGATCGGCGAGTCGTCCAACGCCAGGTGTGTTCGCGTGTGGGTAAAGACGATGAAAAACGACAATAACCTGTGTGTTGGAGAGCGGGAGGTGTTTAAGTTTCTCGTTGATAAAAAATACATCTTCAAGCCACGCGGCGAGAAAGGCTATTTGCCCTACGCAAACCACGAATCGACGGGTACCGGATACTTCATGACCACGGTGGAAGAAATCAACGGCAAGCCGCGTAGGATGCTCAAGATTACCGGAAAAGGTGTTGCACACCTAACCGCCAGGGTGATTGATCATTTCAATCAGTTGCGGCTGGCAGATTCGGCTCAATGTTTTTGCTCGCCAGTTTTGGCGAGCGAAGGCCGATTAATTCAGTAACGCAAGTTTTGCGTTACCTTTATTTGCAAGGCCTTAGGAATGTCGCGGAAATACGCGGCATTGGTTGTGATGAGCGCCCTAGTTTCAATCTAGGCTGTCTCGATAACGCAAAATTGCTTTATGCATGAATTCAAGAGCTTGAGAAGATATAACCGAAAATTCGGTCATCAATGAAATTCAATCAGTTAGCCATAAAAAAGCCGGCAAAGCCCCCGTATAAGGCTTGCCGGCTGGTACATCCTTGCAATCTCATGAACTGACAAGATGCCGACCCGAGTATTTGGGTAACTTGGGCCAACTGCGCTAAGCTCGCCAACCTAACGCAAGGCCAGTATATCGGCTCGGCTTGGCTGGATAGGGGTGAGTTTTCTTGATTGAAACATCCATCATCGGTGGAAGTTGGAATTCCCGGCAACGGCGGGGATTTTTCCGGCATCTTTTTGAGTTAAAGCATTTGCCTTGAAACATGACCAGAGCATGACCAGAAAATTTTAGGCCAAAAAAAAGGACCTACATTTTCATGTAAGTCCTTAATTTATTTGGCTCCCCCGGACGGGCTCGAACCGCCGACCTAGTGATTAACAGTCGCTAAAGATCATGTTACCACGTATTTCTGTATGTTGCAGAACATTCCTAAATGCCCGATTATATTGAACTTTATAACATCATCCGTTCATGGTTGTTTCATTCTGCGACCTTATGTTGCGGAATTCAAGTGACCACAAAGTGACCACGAAATTATGTTTACTGACAAATCAATCAAAGGGCTCAAGGCAAAACCGTCGGCATATAGACTCTATGAAAAAGGGCCCGATAAAGGCTTTGGTGTCAAAGTGACGCCAGCCGGAAGCATAACCTTTTTTATTCAATATGCAGGTCCAGATGGTAAACAAAAATTCGCAAGCCTGGGCCGGTATCCATCGATTAGTCTATCTGAGGCAAGAGATAAGTGTCGTGAACTGAGACGGGAGATCGATCGCGGAGTTGACCCACAATCCCGCATTGAGCTGAGACTTGGCAGCGTAGCTGATTTGTTTGATTACTACATCAAGCACATGGTTGATTCAGGAAAGCGAACTTTTGAAAAAGTCGAGGCCGATCTTCATTACAACTGTAAAGACATTTTGGACTTACAAGCTAAAGACGTAACTCCAGCCCATATAAGGAAAATACTTTACACCATTATTTCGCGAGGCTCGAATGTTCAGGCTAATCGGATTCGGTCTTACTTAAGAAGAGCATTTGAATTAGGCGTTTATCATGATAACGACCCCAAAAACCTATCAAATGATTTTACTTTTCAAATACAAGCCAACCCTGTTGATGCAATTCCAAAAGATACCAATGCCGAAGTTGCTGGGGAAAGAGCATTATCATTTGCCGAAATCAAAGTGCTTTGGAGCGAAACATGCCTTCATGAGCAATTCCATCTAGCTACAAAATTACTACTCCTATATGGCTGCCGTTCTTGGGAACTCTGCGGCGCAATGAAACATGAGTTTGATTTTGAAGCCATGATTTGGAGCGCCCCGCCAGAACGCGTGAAAAACGAACGCTGGCTGATATTGCCTATTACTCCGTTGGCTAAAAAATTACTTAATGAATTATGGCCATATTCTGGAAACTCTGATTATCTTTTTCCAAGTAGATATAACGAAGAAAAACCAATACACAAAACGTCTTTGGCTCACGCTATCACGCGAATAAGCAGTATCGATACTTTTACCCCAAGAGATTTAAGAAGAACAGTAAAGACTCGTATGGGAGAAATTGGCATTGAAAAAAGCATCAGAGATAGGATACAAAATCATGCTCTAAATGATGTAAGCTCAAAACATTATGATAGATATGATTATTTACAGGAAAAACGAAGCGCCTTACTAAAATGGGAAAACTACTTAATCGAGTTGAGTGGAGATAAAAACACATAGTGTTGATTTTTATTAGATCAATAAAAAATTAGCCCCTAGTTATTTGTTGGTTCAATTCAATCACAGAATTTTGTTCCTTTTTCCTGCCATACCGAAAACTCTAGAGGACGCAAGCCGAAACGGATAGCATTTCCCGCATGTAACGTTTTGAGTTCGTTTTGTACCAAATTAATAAATTTCTGCTTATCTTCCTGAGACACGGAATTCGGAGTGCCAGCCAAAATTGCCGCTCCATCTGTTGCCAGTCCATCTCGGACAATAGCTCGTATGACTTCGGCCAACTCATTTCGGTAACGTAATCGAACGATGTCCGGTGGTACCAGCTGCTGTTGCACGGCAACGTATTGCTGACACGAACGCTCATAAGCCCAGATATAGACATCTCTCAATAATTCTATTTGGTTCAGTTCATAAATGCCTAGGACCGCGTCCACATAAGCTTGTTGTGGCACGTCGATAAACGACAGTGGGCAAAGATTGTGTTGAATCAGCGGAATATTGGCCGCCAACCGCGAAACCCGTTTGTTAACGTCTTCGAAGGGTTGCAAGTAAGGCAAATGCACCATCAGGAAAAACGATTGTTCAAACGGATCGTTGATTTCCGCCGCCATGGTCATGACAATCCCAAACAACTCCTCAATCCGTTGCGGCATCGCAATTGGCAAATAGACACTGCCGCCGATATCGACCGCTCGATTGCGCAGGCGACCACAACTCATCGGATCTGCCAACAAACCATCCGATAAAAAAGCATGTAAGGCAACGATGGTTTCGGCCGTAACGCCGGCATGCTCGGTATCGCGTACCAAATATTCAATAGCCGATTTGTGATTGAGGATCATCTGGGTTTCCATGACATCCTTGCCTTCAGCCGCCTGACCGAACTCAATCAAGCGTTCGGTATCCAGTCGACTGTAGGTATTGCCTTCCAAACGGGAAGAAGCCCAAGAAAGGTCGATGAGCAGGCGATTCAGAATGTCACGGGCAAACGTTCCTGCCGGGGTTTGCTCAGACGGCGACCTGCCCAGGGTGTGTAATTGTTCGCGTAAACCAGCTGATAAGTAATAGGTGTGGTTTGGATAGTACTGCCCCAGGAAATCCGGTTGGTAGCTGACGGGAGGCCTTTGAGTTCGTGGTTGACGAATAAAGAACTTGATCTCTTCGCCTTCAGGCGAAATGGGAATGTAAACTTCGTCAACGCCCTGCCGGTTTGAGTCATCCACACCATCAACTGTGGCGATACCCGTACCAGGCTTTACGACTTTATACTTCAGTGCTCGCCCATCGCCTTCGCTAACAATTCGTCGCTCTGCCACCAATGTGGCCAAGCGACGTTGTAAAGTGCGGCCCTTGATTTCGAAATCTAGCCATTGTGCAATGTCTTTCGCGCCAATACCTTCGGGATATTGAGCAATTAGCTTTTCGATTCTCTCCAGCTCTTCTGATGGGACTATTTTTGGCATGATTTGATTTTTGGTGTCGCGATTAGTTTTAGTGCGCCATTTAATATGTCATTAAACCAAAAATCGCGCCATAAAAACTTCTTGGTTGCACATTTAAACTTAATCCAACTTCAGCCCGCTCCAGTCATCGCGCTCCGTACCGACCGCAAGATCAAGCAAGGCGTAATTCAGAGAACCAGCGAAAAACCGCGAAAAGAGCGGTTTTTCCAGCGTATAGAATTTTTGACAACATCGTAAACTCGCATCAAGACCATTACGGCGAGTTTGCGATGCGCAATATTCTTTCAAAAAATCTTAAGCTTCAGTGTCCATTTCAGAACATTGTTAAGCATCTTCGGATTGGCATGATGGGCGGCTTTTGCATCATCAACCAACCTATGGAGTCGATGGCTGATGGAGCCATTCAAATAAACAGTAGCAACCAACAGTCTCCTGGTTCAAAAACCACATTACGTAACACGCTGTGGGGCCAAGTTGCCCGGAGATATGGCATAGATCCCTACATTCTCTATGCAGTTGCGCTCACTGAATCGCGAAAAAACGATGACCAGAATAAAGTCATACCCTCGCCATGGGCCATCAACAACGCTGGCAACGCCTATATTCCTGGCAGCCAGCAGGAGGCCGAAGCCTTACTCAATCAAATGTTGGAGCAAGGTAAACGCAATATCGACGTTGGCATGATGCAAGTCAATCTGCGGTGGCATGGCCACCGTGTTGCGAAACCAGAGCAACTCTTGATACCAAGCACCAATCTCGAAATCGGCGCAAGTGTACTCTCCGAGGCCATCCAATCGGTGCCTGGCAATCTCGCACATGGCATAGGCCGATACTACAGTTGGAAAAACGAGCCCGCCGCCATCCAGTACGGGCAGAAAGTAATCGCCCTGGCAAATCAAATTCGCGCAATTCTTTAGACAATCGAGGATTGCAGAATGGATGAGAATCTATACAAACTCAATCTCGACTACCTCATCGTCGCGCAGTCCTTAATTTTTTCCGAGAGCGAACAAAAAGCCATGTTCTGCTTAGGCTTAACAACCGAAGCTGTTTCATTACTCCGAAAGATGCCGCTAGAGCAGTTAAAGAGCTTGGCTCGAAGCGATTGCCTGACCTTTGTTCCCCGTTTCAATCCCCATAAATGGAGCAAATTTCTAACCGTCGAAAAAAACGAAGATCCCAATGCACTCGACGCACGAACCATCGATCTTCTGATGCTCTTGTCTTCCCACCCGCCTGAGTCATGAGCAACCATTGCCCATTTGCTACTCGGCTTAAAGATCAGTATTGGGCCTATCAATTGCTGAAACGAAGATTACGCACAAAATTTGCCGGCCGGGTCATCAAAACCCTTCGACAGAAAGACTTATGTAATCTCTACTTTTCCCTACACGGAGAAAGTCCGGTCGCTGGCCTAGTCCCTAGCATCCTAGCTATGCCACAGTCACGTGAGTCGTTTCTTTACATGGCGCTATTTGCATCAATCTATCGAAGCGCTTGCTCAAGTGCTATCTCCGCCGAAATGGACCTAAACGCCCTAGTATTTGCCTGGGATACATTTTGTGCATTCTATCCAAGCCATATTCAACAACGCCGACCGTTTGGCCGCATACGGCCAGCTAATTTTGATGAAGCCTGGATTATCGTCGAAGCCCTGAGAGACGGACTCGCTGAACTACCTTACTGTAAGACCTGCCATACGCCTTATTTGGTTATTCATGGCTGTAAATACCAACAGGTCTGCCAAATGTGCATGCTAAACCAAATCCCTAAATCCAGAGAGCGATCAATGAGTAACTGATCCAAGGAACAGTCAGACCTAGTCACTGAGTCCCATAGCGGCCGATGCGTTTTCAAGGCAGATCAATCCCACTTCACATTGTTGCATCAATTTTCATTCTGAGGATTATAATCCACCCATCCAATCTTCCTATGTAATCAGACTATGAAAACGGTCAATGTCAGTGGTCTAAAGAACAATCCCAGCGAAGCCTTGCGCATGGCCCACGAGGATATGGTTCTGGTCATGAATCGAAACGAACCTGACGCGGTGATGGTCGGTCTCAAATCCGCCAAAATCATTGGTATGCCAGGTGTGCGTAAGGCCCTGGCTACGGCCTTATTCAAAGACGGGAATCTGTCCCTTGCCCGCTCCGCTAAACTCGCCGATATGCCGTTGGCAAACTTTATTGCGCACGTCTCGCGCCTGGGTATTTCCGTCATCGATCAAACGGCCGACGAAGTTGGGGATGATTTGGACACTCTGAATCAGTGGCTCACCAGGTCTGACCGCTGATGACCCAAAAAGTGATTGTCGATGCGAGCCCATTGATCGGACTGGCGCTGGTCGATGGTTTAATCTGGGTGCCCCAGTTATTTGGCCAGGTTTTCGTACCCGAAACGGTTAAACAAGAAGTTTTGCCGGGCAAATCGGCGCCAGGTGAACAAGCATTCGCCCAAGCATTCGACTCAGGTTGGTTAACGGTATGGCCGGAAATCATCATCCCCTGTTTGGATATTGATCTGGACGCTGGCGAAACCGATTGCATCAACATTGCACTGTCATCACCTGAAAACTATTTGCTGCTCATGGACGAACGTGCCGGACGGGCGGTGGCCAAAGAATATCAATTGCAAGTTGTCGGCACTGCCGCCGTCATCGGATTAGCCAAAAAGCGAGGTTTGATTGCGTCAGCTCGAGCCGCTTTTGAAGTCTTGCACCGTTCAGATTTTCGAATTTCGGCTACGGTCATCAACAAAATTCTGGCAAGTGTCGGCGAGTAAACCGTTCGATATGTAGGTCATCTTTCTTTGCCTTGTTGAAATAGTTTTGATTTAAAAAACCGACTTGGAACGTTAGTTCATTCGCGGTAGGATTGCCCAACCGCTTAAGCATGGAGAATGCTATGCCGACACAGTCATCACTCTCAAATCGATTCAAAAGGTCCAGCCAATCGATTCAAACCCGATTAAATCACTCGGTGTTTAATGGCCATCATGCAACGGTGGATTGCCCTGAATGCCATCGAATCATGTTGCCGCGCGTCATTACCTATTACGGGCAACCAACAAAATCGATTTGCCCTTTTTGTGGTGCAACGTTTGCCAAGTTTTCCTCCGGTTTACAACGATTTTTCGAACGTATCCACTCAAGAACCCTTTCATTTGATGCATTTAAAAAATTAATATTTTTCGCATCATGCTTCGGCTTGATTTGGTTGATCAGTCTATGGATTGAGCTACCTAAATCTCTTAACCTTATTGGAACAATCGGCGCACTTACCTTGCTAATCATCGCTGCAGCAGAGTTAACTGTTCAGCTGATAGAACATTTAGCTGCAAAACTCTCACATGAAAGCAATTATTACTGGGCAGGATTGGCTCTGATTCTCTCGGTTTTGTTGAGTCAGAATCCAGATTTAATCGACTATGCGCTTTTGTTTTCAGGAGTAATGCTGTTACGCTGGATTGCCGTAAGCGCATTACGAGCTTTGGGTGTAAAAAGATCGTAACTAATAATTGATTCGACCCCGTGCTCGATTAAAGTTAGCAATTTGATCGATCAAATCTGATCGGTTTTGCCCCGCCGCTTGTCTCAATAATACAGCAATATTCTCTGCGTCAGCCGGCGTTTCTTCATCTAGCATTCCTTGTTTCGCCAAGCCTAGGCTTCCGTCATCTTTTCCACCAACGGCAATTCCGGCACAGCCTCAAACATCGAGGCTTTATAGTAAGCCTGTTGGCTTGGTGTCAACTTATCAGCCACTTCACTTACCCTCTGATCAGCCCAAACATGCGCCACAGCCATAAACCCAGGATATGACTGAGCCGCAGCAGATTTAACGGCCTCCCAAGCATTATCATCCCTGGCATAGGCACTACTCGCATAATCAATAAATTGACTCACATGTTCATTGGCTACCTTGCCAACAGCTTCAAGGGTTTTAGCGGTGCTGTAAATACTCCCGCCTAAGTAATCGTAAGTTGCCTCTGCAGCCGAAGGCTTTTCATTGGCCGCTGCCGCAATTGATTGCCTAAAATGCTCCGCTTTGACATTCGCCAATTGACCAAAGCCTTCTCTTGAATTTTGTTCACGCTCGGCCAGGTTACGATCGTGTTGGGTTTCGACACGGGCTTCGCCACCGGCAATTTTTCCCGTCGCTGAACGAATCTGCGACTGTGCACGTTGATTCAGCGATTCGGTTTCGTCGCGTGGATCGTTGAGATGGGCCTGTTCGACGGAGGCTTGAACCTTACCAGTTTCCGGCGCATTGGTTTTCAGGGATCCGTTTCGGTTGGCATTCCAGGTTTGATCGGCTTGCGGCGCATTAAAGGCATCACCGAGCAGTTGGTAACCCGAGATATGCGCCTGATGCGATTGTTGATAATCCAGCGTGCGGTAACTAGGTGACGAGAATCCGGTCAATAACGACATGCCGGCGGCCGCGTAGGCTTGGTCAGCATCGCTGATCCAACCCGCCACTTTCCACTGCGATGCCAACCGCTGCGTATCGCCGCGCAAACCGTATTGATCGAGTGTACGATCCAGACGCTCCATCAAGCCTGGGTAATGTGCGATTTTGTATCCCGTCTCCGCCGCACCGAAACTGGCTTGTGTCCCGAAGCGTTGTTGGGCCGATAGGGTTTGTTGATAGGATTCGCTAGCGGATACCGCATCGGTTGCGCTGTGTTGCGAGGAGGACAACGACTGATTTTGCAGTCCCATTGAGGCGACGTTTCGGGTGCCGGTTTGCGCATCCATTGCCAGGCTTTTAGCTAAACCGGCCTGATAGCCCTGACTGTCCTTGACGGTTTGACTGATGTCAGCGGCGATGGCATCTGACTTGTCCTGACTGACTTTGAAGTCGTTTTGCAAGCGGCCAGAAATTGCGCCGCTGAGTTGGTCGTTACCGAGCTTGGCGCCGGCATTGGCACTGCCGGCCACCAACGCCGAGAACTGATCGGCGGATATGCCGGTATCGGCATGTTTCTTGGCGAAGGCTTCACCAAACTGACGGTTGTAAGCATCGGTGTAACTGGAACTACTGGCGATTTGATTGCCCAAGGAACGGGTGTCAAACGCATCACTGGTGATGCTGGCCGACTTCGACGCCGTTGAAGACACGCTGTGCATGAAGCTACTAGTGGCTTGCTCGGACGCGGAATAAGCTGACGAAACGGCGGCACTCATATCCTTGCCGGCGGTAAATGTGGGTAGCACCTTATCGACTCCGTTTTGGGTAACTGCTGAAAGTGGACTGTATTGATGTTGCGCCTGAGCATTCAATACCGGTGCCGGGCTGATCACATCGGGCGTGGCAATTTTCTCGTTCACATAATCGCCCCCGTCCATGCGTCCCAGGAAATGGGTGGCGGTGACCGCCCCGCGATAGATCAGCATCAACGTGATCGCCGGCGTCGACGCCGCCAGCATGCCGCCGATTGACAGCCATTGCTGCAACTCCATATCCAGCTGGTAAATGCCCATCATTGACGGCAAGTTGTAGGTGGCGGTGGTCAGCGCCGCCATTTTGCCAGCGGCCGACATCTGGATGAACAGATTGATGACCGCCAGTATCGGCATCCACAACTGGATCCACAGCAACATTGAGAAGTAGCCGATATTCATCCGAATACCGACATTGCCCAGCATCACCACAAACGCCATGATCGGTGCAATGGCATAACTCAAACCTTCGATAAATGCCATCATCGGCCGCACGATCTTGGCAAACAGGGTTTGTTCGGCGGCCCATTGGGTATTGCGTTGCTGAATGGCTTGATCGACCATCGCCGCCTTGTTCCAATGCAAACCGTCTTCGTGCCGGCCGATGACGCCTTTCTCGAACATGGGCAGGATGGCCGACATCAACATGTAATCGGCGGCATCGACCACGCCGGGACCGGCTAGCGCATCGAAGGCATCCTGAATTTTCGGCACCGTATCGCCTGCAGTCGGCACGCCCAAGGTCGGTTGCAACAAGCCTTCCAGCGTCGTCGCGAAATTGCCATTGGCCACCCCACTCAAATCGGCCCAGGCATCGGTACAGGTTTTGGTTTGCGGTTGGCCGCCGACAAAGATTTGCGTCATGTAGATGTCGGAATCGAAGCGGATGGCATTCAACGGATCCGCATCGCGCAAAATAGCATCCACCGATTTCTGATTCAGATCGACACCGGTTAAGGTGCATTCGCGCACGTAATTGGCAAACGAGGTTTCCATATCACTGCCGGCATTTGGCACGTTGGCCGCGCCTAGATTCACTCGAGACAATAGATTCTTCCGCACCGCCGTCAAGGTCTGCAAACTGTCGGCAAATCCATTGCCGGTCATCGATGGTGTGCCAAAGCCTTGTTCGAACAGTCGTGTGGTGCGATAACCCATGTTCGACATCACGCTTCCCACCACCGCCGGCCCCAGCGGTACGTTGTCGATCACCACTACACTGCCAGTATAGGCATCCTCGATCGACACCCGAACCGAAGGCGCATACAGCATCAACCACAACACATACGCTAACAGCAAATCCTGATAGCGTATGCCGCGGCCGTCCCATTGCAACAAGGCCCGAAGCATGACGATGATGACGCCGATCAAACCGCCGACGGCCGCTGCTGTGCGGTAATCGCCGGTACAGGAGATCATCGCGATGGCATTGAGTATGGCTTGCAAATAGGCGGAATCGCCCACGGAGAAAATTTCAAACATGGGCGACCTGCCTTTTAATGAAAGAGGGAGAAATGCATCGTGGGGAGGACGGGGAATGAGCGTTTAAGGACTTGGCCACGCCATCCCGGACGCCGGCAACTGTGCCACGGTACCGTAGTGTTTCGGCTTCACGGTGGTCATCAACTGCTGGTAAAACGCCATCAAGGTTTGCGGATTGCCGTAGCGTCCGGCGATGGTGACGTACTCGTCTTGAATCTGCTCGCGGGCGTCTTTCAAGGCATCCATCAGCAATTTGGCGTAGGCATGGTCGTTCATTGTGCGCCGCGGTTTGCACAGCATTGAGCAAATCGTTGACGATCAATTGCGCCAATTCCAGAGCAATCACCGGCGCGACTTCCTCGGCCCACAACTTTGCAATGCCGGCATCCTCCCTTGCCAAGTTATGGATCATGCCGCCGATGGCATCTGGCACAGTTTGCATGAAGGCTTTTTCGCTGTCGGTGATCTGGCCGCTGTTGGTCGAGAATTTGTAGATTAACCCGTTGCCGGTATTGGCAGAACCCAGCAGGATTTCCATCACCCGTTGCTTCAAGCCCACCAGATTGACGTTCTGGACAATGGGTTTGAGGCACTGATCGGCATCGTGTCCATCCGAACAGGTGTACATCCTGACGGTTTGATAACTATTGCCGACGTCATTGCCGTACATCAAATCCTTGATCCGCAGCACCGGTGGCGGCGCGCTGATGGCATTGTTCTCGCCTTTGCCATCGGGTGCGGCTTGCGGGGCATCGACGATCACGGTACCGGAAATACTCATCGCCGCTTCCAGCAAACTGTTGCCGCCAAAGCGGAACCAGCCGCCGGCATTTTGATTGACCAAGGCTCGCCAGACCAGATTACCCTGGATGATCTTGGTCATGTCGGTCGGGTCGTTCTGCTTGATTTGTTGTACCGGATCGCCCAGGGTGCTGGTATTGGTCCAGCTGGAAAACACATCCGATATGCCTTGGGTAAACGAGGCATTGGATAGATTGGTTTTACTTTGTAGATCGAAGGCTTTGACCGTGTCGTTGACCAAGCCTTGCGCCAAACGGCAGGAGTTACTGAACATCTGGTTCATCTCCTGAATCTTCTTTTGCAGATCGGTCATCACGGAGGCACACCAGGGACACATGGCGCCGACCGCCAGTTGAAAGGCATAGCCTGCCGCATTGCCGGCCACGTTGCGCATCAATTGCACGAACTGGTTGAAGTTGATGAAACTGAAACTACCTGCAAACAAATCGATACCCCCGCAGCCGGCGCTGAACGACGGCGGCACGAACGACACCAGATTGGTGTTAGTGATACCGTTGCGCGCCACCAGGCTGCCGCCGGTAATCACGCCACGGCGCTGTCCCAGATGCGCGGTGGGTGCCGTGAAGTTGGTCATGGTGCCGAACATGCTGTCCATTTCCTGTTGCAGGTCGGCATAGGCTGGATCAGCACTCTCGACCAACAAAATCAACACTACGATTTGACGATAGCGTAATCGAAACGTAAACGACGTCATGGCGTACTCCCCCTTTGCGCACTGCGTTGCAATGCCTGGATCAGTGACAGTGGATCTTGAGCAACCGCAGGACTGATACTGCCAACTGTTGGTAACAACATCGGCGTATTACGAATGCCCTGGGTGGTTTGGTATTGGGTGGCATCGATCCAACCGGCTTCCTTGGCGGCCAACAGAATCCGTCCGGTAACTTCCTCCAACGACAAGGCACCTTGCGCCAACGGTACTATTTGCTTGGGCGGTTTCATCAGGAACAGCGCCGGTGTCTGTTCAACGCCCAACATTGCCGCCTGCCCGTTATCGCGTTTGAACTGACTGAAAAAGCCATTCGGCATCGCCAAACCATCCAGCGATACCGGATAGATTTTGAAACCGTAGGCGTTTTCCAGCATCGCCAGAATCGGCGCCTGCACATGGCAATAAGGGCAATCGGACCGAAAGAAGAACAAAATACCGACTTGGGCGGCAATCGCTTTCAAGGCGCGCTCGGCCACTACGCTGGCTTGATGATTGGCTTCATTGGCCGCATAAGTTGCCACCGGCCGGCGCACCGTTTCATCGAGTTGCGGATCCGACATCACCACGTAACGCGCTGCATTGGTAAAACGCTCGGCTTTGTCCATCATCACCAGCTGCAGGTAATAAAACGCTGCGACATTCTCCTGAGTGGGATCATCAATGGCCTGGTTCAGGTAATGCTCCAGGTTTTGCTTCAACCAAGCAGAGGACAGGGGTTGGGGTTCTGCAGCTGGCTGGGCTTGAGTTTTGAGTTCCGTTTCAGCCTGATGAACGACGCTGGGCGGTTTGCTGTCAGGCTTCGGTGTGTGCTGATCAGCTTGAATATCGGGTTGGGCTTTTTTAACCGGCTCCGGCAACACCTCATACCAAAACCAGCCGCGCTGTTTGTCGACGAAATAGGAAACTTCGGACGTGTCGTCCTTACCCATCGCCAGAGAGGCTCTGAGACACAAGCTCAAGATGATCGGTAAAGAAATGGCATTTCGGTTCATCGCGCCATTGTCCGTCAGATTTTCCCAGCGACTTTTGCAGCTGACGACGAAAACGCCATCAGCTGCAAGATGGTTCAAAAGCGATCGCAGAATCCGACCGTAACTGCAGACGATCGCAAATTCGGCGTCAACTGCAATCGGCATCCCATGTCGGTTGCCTAAAATGCCGGCGTTATTGCGAACGGGCGATGGCCCGCAAATACTAATAGGAAATCGACTTTCGATTTGCCTACGCTAGTAGGGAAACGTGGCAACGGTAATCGACCTGAAAGCCGAAGTTATTTCCTAGGTAGGCATGAGTCACGCCGTTTTGACAAGGCAATGCCTAAATGAACCATTCAGAAAATGACAGTGATATGCCTACTTCGGTAGGCATTTAAGGTGCAAAACCTATGCACTAAGGCGCTTTCCAAGGCTCGCAATGAACAGAAAATCCCGTTAGGCATTATCCATGTCTATCCCTACAGTTAAGTAATAGGAAAATTCATGTCCAGCGAACAACCTGTCAACAGTCAGCTCAATCTTACTGAACAAGACCTGCTGCATTGGATCGAAACCCGGTGCGATCATCTCCAGGCGCAAGCCAAAGTATTGGTTGATGATTATTGGCGCCAATTGAAAAGCCAGCGCCAGAAACACAGCAAAAGCGAATCGGGCCGAATCGGCGTCCGCATCCGCTGCCGGGAAAACCAACGCGCTTTCAGCATTGAGTGGTACCGCATGGCCACGTTGCGAAAAAACGGTCAAACCAAGCCCATTGCGCAGTACGTTAAGAAAGGCCGTGGCTATCGTTATCCGCTTGGCAACCTGCTGAAGGGCGAACCCGCCTGGGAGGCGGAATTAGTCGAAGAACTGGAAACCGAGTTTGCCCATATCCGGCAACAGCTCGATCGACTGGGAAAAATTCGAGATGCGGTGCAGCGTTATTGCAGGGTAATTTAAGCCGAAGCCAATAACAAATTCATCGGTTGAGATTGCAAGATTACGAGCATTGTTCCAATGGGCTTGCTTGAAAGATAGGCCCCGGTACGGCGATTACCTGTCGGTCGGGATGGCCATTAAATTCCAACGATTAACACATCCTGAAATCGATTCGAATGTCCGGAATTCGGCGAGCAAATTGAAATTATCACTGTGTCATAACGGCCAAATATAGTCTTTCCGTCCTGTTTTCAGTAATAGTAAGCAAACTGGCAGGTAGCTGCCAGTGAAAGCAGGACATGCACTTGCAAGCTACGAATAGTTCGGCCATAACATTCGATGTTCACCGGTTTTATTTCGAGCTCGCAGGTGCGCTTGTGATCGTTAACGAATACTCAGGGCTTGCCGTAGCATCGGCTCACCTATATTTCTTTCGCAGATCCCAAGCAGGCATGCCCCTTAGACTTTATTTGTTATGCCGGAGATCAGTTATGAAGAGTCCTACTAATCAACCTTTTACCGCCTTTATTGGTATTGACTGGGCAGACAGGAAACATGACGTTTGTGTCCAACCAGCAGACTGTGAGAGGCGGGAGTTCTTAGTCATTCCGCATAAAGTTGAAATGATCAATGACTGGGTGCAATCTTTAATCCAGCGCTTCGGCTCGCCCATCGCAGTGGCTGTTGAATTGTCGAAAGGCCCGATTGTGTCGGCACTGCAGAAATTTGATTGTTTTGTCATTTATCCAATAAACCCTTCAACCCTGGCCAAGTACAGACAAGCGTTTACGCCCAGCAGGGCAAAAGACGATCCGACAGATGCGGAATTTGCCGTTGATTTACTGTTGCGTCATTCCGGTCGTTTTAAACCCTTACAACCTCAAAGCATTGAAATACGGGCATTGTCATCTCTGGTAGAGCAACGCAGAAGCCTGGTTAACGATAAAATCCGTATTACCAATCGCTTGCGCTCTGCCTTCAAGCAGTATTATCCGCAGGTGTTGGACTGGTTTGACCATATCGACACCCCGTTATTTTGCGATTTTATCCGGCATTGGCCAACGCTAACGCAAGTCAAACGTGCCAGAAAGAACACGCTTGAAACATTTTTCAATCAGCATAACATGCGGTTTGCCCAACTGTTGGCAGATCGAGTAGAAGCTATAAAAACCGCGACACCTTTGACCTCCGACGACGCCATCATTATCCCTTATCGGCTTCAGGCGCTGGTATTAATTGAACAGTTAAGCGTTACCCTGGAAGGTATTAAGCAATTTGACCAAGAAATCGAGAATATCGCCCGCAAGCATTCTGATTACCCCTTGTTTAGCGCATTGCCTGGGGCTGGACCTTCGCTCGCACCCAGACTGTTAGTCGCATTTGGTGAACAAAGAGAACGATACCCGAGCGCGGCAGATTTACAAAAATACGCTGGCGTTGCTCCAGTGACAGAGCGCAGCGGTAAAAAGCATTGGGTGCATTGGCGCTGGCAGTGCCCGACTTTCCTACGACAGACGTTTACAGAATGGGCGGCACAGACGATCAACAAATCCTTCTGGGCAGGCCAATATTATCAGCAGCAGCGCGCAAAAGGCTGCACCTACCAAGCCGCAGTACGAGCTTTGGCATTTAAGTGGATTCGCATCCTTTACCGATGCTGGCAAACAGGCAAACCTTACAATGAATCCACCTATCTAAAAGCTCTCGAGCACCGCGGATCTCCATTGCTAAAACAGGCTTAAAAATAGTCAAAATATCTTGACGGACTAACTCAGGGCGTGAACCGGTCGGTCGGGGTAACTTTCCAATTTAGTAAATTAAGGCAACCCGTGACCCAACCGAATGTCAGGTATTCGGCAAGCAAATCGACTTTATGACTGCGTCACTAAGGCCAAAACCCGCCGCTCGGAGTAGCTATCCGATTTTAATAATTAAGGCACCATGTAACCCAATCGGCTGTCCGGTATTCGGCTTCGTTTTGGGTCGTCGTTTGATGGCTCTAGGCTCAATACGTCCAGGTCGGTTGTCAACCAACTGTTCAGCCACTAAAAGGAGCAGGCAGACCCGAGAGGAATCCGGGTGACCGTTTGCTTTCGGGTTTACCTTTGCATCCATTACGATTCATATAGAGCCAATTTCACTTTGCCCGTGGGCTAACTTGAGTCGCTGACACAAAAAACTCGACGATATCCTGACTTCGCTCGGGCCAATGTGAATGGATGTTATCACCTTCACAGTACAACGTTTTTACGCCCCCGGCACACCCTGAATAAGAGGAGCAACCATTTGCGATTTTATCCGGAATAGGATCACATTTATTACAAGCTGCCCACCAACCCACCGCTTGCTGACCATAACCAGGAAACAGGCGATCCTTGCTGCTGTGCATGATCATAACCGGCAAGGGCTCGGGGCATTTGCGGTCGCGTAAATCATCATACGCAACCCCTGCTGCGCTCGGCGCAATTGCACGTGGGATGTGTCGTGTGCCAGTCATAAACGCTAATGCCATTGCCGAAGTTCCTCCATCGGAATGTCCCGTAACATAGACCTGTTTTTCATCAATACACCACTTTTTGGCCATTAAACTGGGAATGGTGCCTAATTCTACGGTAGTGCTGGGCGATAATTCCGGGTGATCCGCATAGGCCACGATGAAACCGGCTTGGGTAGCAGGAAAAGTGAACCCAGTTGTTTTTTCGGTTTTAGCCCGATTCGATCCGGCCGGAGAAAATACCAGTAATAGTGGGTGGGCAACGGATGCATCATAATTGGCTGGTGTGCGGACATTGTATTTGATGCCATTTTCGGTTTCTTCACCATAAGTCTCTCCAGCGTCTCCACTGAGTTGATCAGCTTTGCAAAGACGTTGCAGCATCTCAGGTCGATACACGGCCTGCCCCAATTCTACCGAGTCGCCGCTATGATCCATCAAAAGCATGACAACCATTACTAATATCGGTAACCCGAATAGCACTTTCTGCCAAGAATTGGTTCTTAAAAGAAAAACCTTTAATTGAGCCATATTCATAGTCATATTCCCCCTAAGTACGTTTGACTCGCCTGCACCATTCGCTCATGCCCCAGGTGAGTGATTGGGCGCTTCCTTATTCGCTAACTTCATTACTATATAAGCCAGCAACAACAAGCTTCCGATCATCACAATCTGCAGCATATAGCCTTTTCCCGGAACCGATTCCAGGCCAACAGAGAACGGAATATGAGTATCAAGACGCTTATCCTTGTCGACAATAGCGATGTGTGCCAAATAATTACCAGCACCATATTGACTAAAATCGACCATACTATCGAAAGTACCGTTTTTAACTTTTTTCGGCTGCTGATAAAAAACCCTTTGCCCTTCAGGTTCTTTGGTGATTTCGAATTCCACGCTGACATTGCGCAGACTTTTACCTTCGTAGTCGAACACCAAATTAGTTGGGCCGATTTCGGGAATGATGCTGCAATATTCCCGATCCCCTGACAGAGTCGGGGTATAGGCCGTGAAATGGACTCGTTCAAAACCAACCCTCGTAACGCAAGCATCGGCCTCGTCAGGCGCACCTCGATGCGCTTGGGCAATAGTTGGCATTAATCCGACCCAAAAGACAACAGGCAGCAGACCCAGCCACCTAATGCGCTTATAAGCCACCTTTTTTAGTTTGTTGATTGAGTTAGACATTGATTTGCCTCCACTGTGATTATGTTAAATCCGATGGTCGGATTAGAAATCAAAGGTTTCCACCTCGGAGATCAGAAACAACGGCTCACCACCGCTAGAAATCTCAACGGCATGCTGAGCTGTTTCTTGACCGCCTGGTGAATTCAGACAAGCCTTTAATTCGGCGAGCGATGGAAAATAAACCTCGGCAATTCGATGAAACTGCGCTGCAGATTTGTCTACATTGGAAAGAATCAATGAGGCGACAAATCGTGTTTTGCCGGCCAGCTTTTCGACAGCCATCGGCACATGCTCATCAGCATAACGACGTTCAAAAGTTTTTAAATCTGTTGGCGTAGGGTACATTACGATTAATTTTGCAGTTTTCATAGGAATATTGAATATTTATTTGATTGGACGTTTATATTAAATAATGAGTTAGGAAAATAGTAAAATACCAATTTTCTATGAAACAATAGGTTTTTCCTATTCAAAAAGGGGCAAACTGTGGAAATGCAACAAATTCGCTATTTTCTCGCCGTCTGCGATAAAGGTTCGTTCACTCGCGCTGCACAAGCAACCTATGTGGCCCAACCCTCGCTGACCCAAGCAATTAAGAAATTGGAAGAAGAACTTGGCGGTGAGCTATTTAGCCGAGACCGCAGCGGATGTCGGTTGACGGCTTTAGGACGTTTGGTCGAACCTTCTATACGTGAAATAGTGCGCAAGACGCAAGCTCTCAAAGCTGAGGCTGTGCGTTTCAGCCGCTTAAATACTGTGCCACTTCGCATCGGCGTGATGACGACCATTGCCGCACACCATTTAAGTCCATTCTTCACTAACTTTCAGCAAGAACGACCCCATGTAGAACTGGAATTAATTGTCGACAGTGAATGCAATCTATTGAATCAACTTGATGAAGATGGCCTGGATTTAGTTATCAGCGCACCAACATCCTTACTGGCAGAGCATTACCAGTCTTTAAAGCTTTACGAAGAACGCTATGTCGTTGTCTTCAACGACAAACACCGTTTCAATCAAATGCAACAAATTGATTTAGCGACCATACAAGCTGAACCTTACTTGGATCGCCTGAACTGTGAATTGCGTGAAACACTGAGGAGTGTGTGCCAGGGACGGCAGGTCAATCTTTATGCTGCCTATAGAAGTAATAGCGAAGAGTGGATACTGAGTATGGTACGCGCCGGCATCGGTGTTGCGCTAATGCCGGAATTCACCATCACCAAAAATGCAGATCAGATTCGAGTTCGTTATCTGTCAGATCCGGAAATTCGTCGCACCATCTGCGCTATATTCCCACCCACATCGGCCGCAAAACCCGAAGTGGCAGAAGTATTGAAAAGTCTGCGGATGAGTTTTTAAAAAATCACTGGTTAGGCAAAACTAAATCAAAAGTCCGATTATGGCGTTTAAAGGGGTTAGGAAACCTCTGATTATTGCAGTTTTTCAAGAAAAATTGACGCGCAAGCCATTGTTTTAATGGGTGCTGAAGCAATCGGCCAGAAAGCCGTCATACATGTTTCTCAATAGCTGACCTGCAAATAGGCTTGAGCAGACCTTCACCAACTCAATTTATTGTTGAAGGTTACAATGAAAAGCCCAGTTTTATTTGGTCAATTGCTTGGCAAATCAAAATCCTTTTAATATTCATACATCACGTTCTCAATACGGCGATCTGGCACTAACCATAGCAATGCGACCAGCACATAAAGCCCTTGAGCTAACCATGGCGACCAAAACGTGCTTAGTGTCGCTATTAAGTAAATCAATGGTGAGGATTTACCCTTCCAGTCGCTACCGACAGCTCTTTTTAATAGCGAATTTGTCCCTTGTGAACCGATGATGAGGTATTGTAATAATATGTAAGCGATTGCTGCCATCAATAGAACCACGCCGTAAGCCATCGTTGGTATAGCCGCAAAGTGATTTTCCCCCATCCAGGCAGTTGTGAACGGAAATAACGATAACCAGAACAATAAATGCAGGTTTGCCCACAATATCGAACCAGTGACTTTTTGGCATGTATGCAGTAAATGGTGATGGTTATTCCAGTAAATGCCTACATAGACGAAGCTCAACACATAGCTTAAAAGCACAGGAATCAAAGGAATCAGCGCATTGATGTCCGCAGTATGGGGTACTTTCAATTCCAATACCATGATGGTGATAATGATGGCCAGTACCCCATCACTGAATGCCTCCAGCCGACCTTTACCCATGTCTTACCTCGTTAACGTACTGTAGTGATGGGTAGCTATTATTACAGCCTATGGTTACGCACTGTTTTTTAAAATACAAAATTCAATTGGGCTCTTACATAATCGCTATCATGTCCACCTTCAGTAATCACTTGTCCCGCAAAAAATGGGTGTAAGTAAAACCGAAGGAAAGGTGTTTATTGATTTCTCACTCTGTGTTTGCCGAAATGGCGAGGGCTCGATATTGGCAGGCACCCTCTATATGTGGATGTCGCAAAATTGGCCGTTGGATGCGGTCGCCAATGGCCGCTTTGTAGATCTCCAGTTCCCAGGCGCTGGATTTAGCTGACTGACTGGTTTGGAGAAGTGCGACCGTCAAGTTTGGGTCGGTTTGGCACTGTGACGACCGGCTGCTTCCAGGCACCGGAATTCAATGACGGCTTTCGGGGGATGAATCTGAAGAGAATACGGTCCTTTGGCGATCCATTCTTGCAGGCCGCGTTTCTTCAAACCGATCAGCCAGGCAAATTCAGATTTTGTGGTGATCCAGCTTTTTGGGAATTTGTATTATCATGAGGATAAATAAAGATGGCTATTCCATCGCCATCCAACCAGCTATTTATCCACTAATATCCTCGTCATGATGACTGAAAAAGTTCCGAAATCCATGGCAGACAAATTTGCCGCTATCACTGCTTTAACGGATTCATTCTGTGAACAGCATTTGAACGATGAATATCGGTCAATGATCCACCGTGTGGTTGGTGTATTGGCTAGGAAACGACCATCGCCACTTCTTAAGGGTAGAGACAATGTTTGGGCTGCCGCTGCCGTTCACGCGGTTGGTCGTACCAATTTTTTGGATGATCCCAGTCAATCGCCGCACTGTAAACCGAAAGTAATTTATGAGTTTTTTGGAATTGCGGAATCCACCGGACAAAACAAATCGAAGGAAATTCGCGATCTATTAAATATGGGACCAATGTCGCCGGATTGGACTCTTCCCAGCAGTCTTGCTGATAACCCTATGGTGTGGATGTTGCAGGTCAATGGCTTGATTGTTGATATTCGGCATGAATCGCTTGAATTACAACAAGCAGCCTACGAACAGGGATTGATTCCTTTTATACCAGCAAAGGTGGAAAAGTGAGTCGCATCTCTATTGATACTTTGAAAGTCGCAACATTGAAAATTCAGGCTATGGATTTTCGACAAAAAGAGCTACTACTCGATGAAATTTATCAGAATCAGCCACACATGTTGGGCTTGGTTTTGGTTCAACAAAAGCTCGGTGTTTCTCTTGAGAAGATGGATTTCCTGCTAAACATCCTACTGAATTGTTTCCAGGCTATGAAGGATTCTGGCTTGAAATGGATGAAAATTACTGAAGATGAAATTGATCGGCAAATGAATCGCTTTGTGGCGACAGTCAATTTCGCCAATGATTTGGATAACTCGCTTCAAAACCAGTTAATTCAACAGTATGCCGAAGGACATCACGAAATTGCTTTACTGGCTTATGTTCAAGCTGAAACAGAGAGTTGGTTAAAGCGCATTAAACCCGAAGAAAGTGATAAAAACCTGATTATTGCTGCAATGACCTTTGTAAACTGTATTGCTTCAGCCCGATTGGTTTCATAAGCTAAAAGTACATTATGACTCTGTTGGTTAGGGTTACTAGTAAGACGCCAATGGCCGCTATGTGAATCTCCAGTTCCGATGCTCTGGATTTGGCTGACTGGCCGGTTTAGAGAAGTGCGACCGTCAAGTTTGGGTCGTTCTGATACGGTCGCCAAGGACTGCTTTGTAGCCCGCCCGTTCCAAGAATCTGGCTTTGGCCGACTGGCCGGTTTGGAGAAACGCTACAGTCAGATATGATCGTCACAAGACAACCAAGGCGATTCCATATAAGCCCAGTGACAAACTCCTCACTAGCATTCGTTTCAAAAAAGAAATCCTTGCTATCACCAGTCCCTATATATAGATTAAAAAAAGATTATATATAGATTAGCACCCTCAAATTTCAGCGCAAGAGAATTGCTGAAGCCCACGAATAGCATGGCCTGCGGCGATTTCACAACTTACTCGAAGCGTCGGTCTAATGCCGTGTTAAACGTCGGCCTAATGCCGTGCTTTCTGTCGGTCTAATGCCGTGCCCGTCGGTCTAATGCCGTTACCTTGTCGGCCGAATGCCGTGCCTCCGTCGGTCTAATGCCGTATCCGCGTCGGCCTAATGCCGTATCGAGAGGCTTCGACCGACCCAAAATAGCGTCGGTCTAATGCCGTGCTTTTTAGTGCTGCTGGTCGTCGAGAAAACGCTGTTGACTGGGCGTCGGCTGGCGTTTGATTTTCACCATGTCATCAGCGAATTCAAAGCTAGCCAAAGTGCCAATACTCACCAAGGCCTCCAACGCTTTACCCAACCGATATTTGAAATCACGCAGGGTTTTCGCGCCACTGCCGCTGAGTCGGTGAATGGTGGTAATTTTCATCGGAAACGGCGCAGCATGAGACGACAAAAAACCGTGTAACCATAATGCCAAGGGTTGCTTGCGCAATTTCTGCCGCTGCTCGAATTCGATGTAGGTATAGCCCTCCTCGAACAGACGCAGCATGGATTCGGTCAATTCCACTACGTAACGCTGCGTCCGTTCATCACGGTAATAACGCAAGAAGCCTTTTTCACCGAAGGCATCCCGGCCGTGAAAGGTGATTTCGACAAAAGCGCCGCCCAACCGGGCCATCGATTCTTTCAACCATTCATGTTGGCTTTTGCCGCTACCGCGCCCCAATGCCGACAACAGGGCATGGGCGCTGAAGGTCACGCTAAATCCCGGTAATTGTTGCCGGGACAAATGCACGATCTGCATCCAGACATCGAGGTCCGATTGATTGAGCTGTATACCGAGGTAACGAACCTCAATGCCATCGACCGCAGCCAGCAGGGTGCGCTTTTTGTAGGCAATGCGCTCCTTGCCTTGGATGCCGGCGAACAATGCGCTCCGTAAACAGGCATTGGGCGTACCGCGAATTGCCGATGGCCAATTGGGTAGTGAAGTCATGGGTTCGACGACCCGCAATTTGGCCTTTTTCCGCTCCGTCAGAGATTGAAAACGTTCGGTGAGATTATCGAGCGAATGGTTGGTGGTATTTCTGTCCATGACGACCACCTCACTTCTTCAAGCTGCCTGGATGACAACCATGACTCAAAACGTTGTGCGGAATTGGCATGGTTTTGACTAACGCCTGCTCCTCCGATGTCATATCGAGCTGATGATGGCAATATTTTCGCCAGGCGCGTTCGATGACCTGTGCATCGTCATCCGGGCTATCTGGGATGTGGGACGTGCTGACATTAAGGACATGGCCCGCTGCGTCGTCACTTGCCACGTAAACGCCAAGCGGCTGATCGACTTGCCTGACAACGTGTTCAATCGATGCTGACCGAAATACCGAACCGCCCAATCCTCCTGGCTGCCAAGCATTATCCAGGCGCCAGGGTTGTTCAGATGGAACCGTCACAATCGATTCGATAACGGTCTCGCTTACGGCAGCATCGGGATGATTTAGCGAAGTACATGCCGTACCGCACACTGCGGACACAAGACACTGGATTACGAGCGATTTGGATTTCATGAGAGCTCCAGGGGTAATTAAAGGGAGCTCGTTACACTAAACACTCTTTTGCCAGGCCTGCTTGCAGCTGACGTCGAATTCGTCGCCAGCTGCAAGCGACGATTGAAAAATTCCCGGCAAGATGCGGCGTTATGGAAAATACGCCCTCGACTCTCATTACCCGCATCCGCCAACGTTTATTTGGCGTCGAGTCCGCGCCTGTCGGTCAGGTTGCGACAACGATTGATGAGGACGTGCCGCGTTATCCGCCGTTCATGAAGGGTCTGCCGGCTGCACCTGTGGAACGCATCCTGTCCAGTCAAACGGAGTTGATTGTGGCCATCGAACAGGCGCTGGCCCTGCCGGATAGCCTTTATCAGAGCATAGCCGCGCCGGTCATCCGTCGCTATGCCGCCTTCAGCCACTTGTTGCCTGCGTCGGAGTCACATCATCATCGCGGCGCCGGCGGCTTATTTCGGCACGGATTGGAAGTCGCCCATTGGGCCACTTTGGCTTCTCAAGGCAGTTTGTTTGCCACGTCAGCATCCCCCAAAGAACGAAAAGCACAAGAATTACGCTGGCGTCTGGCGGTCTGTTTTGCCGGGCTGTTGCATGACATCGGCAAACCGGTCGCCGATATCGCCGTGGTCAACGCACAGGGGCAACATACCTGGAACCCTTGCGATGAAAACATCACCGACTGGGCTTTGCGAAATGAGATCGACCGATACTTTCTGCGCTGGCGGGATAACCGCCATAAACGCCACGAACAGTTTTCGGCCTTGGTGATCGAGCGCGTCCTGACCCGCGAAGCCCGCACACGAAATGAGATCGACCGATACTTTCTGCGCTGGCGGGATAACCGCCATAAACGCCATGAACAGTTTTCGGCCTTGGTGATCGAGCGCGTCCTCACCCGCGAAGCCCGCACATTCATTCTGGAGTCTGGCCCCGACATCATGCAGGCCATGCTGGAAACCATTAACGGTTTGGACCGCGGCTCCAAAGTTTACGCACTGGTGATAACCGCCGACTGCAAAAGCGTTGAACGTGATTTAAAAGCGCACTACCAAAACATCGACTCGGCCTTGGGCATGCCGGTGGAAAAGTACCTGTTCAGGCCCCGACATCATGCAGGCCATGCTGGAAACCATTAACGGTTTGGACCGCGGCTCCAAAGTTTACGCACTGGTGATAACCGCCGACTGCAAAAGTGTGGAACGGGATTTAAAAGCGCATTATCAAAACATCGACTCGGCCTTGGGCATGCCGGTGGAAAAGTACTTGTTCGACGCCATGCGCCGATTGGTCAAGTCCGGACAATGGACCGTCAACGAAAAAGGCGCTCGGCTATGGCGTTTTGAGGATGGCCTGCATATCGTCTGGCGTGCCGGTGCGCAAGATATCGTCACATTGCTGACCAAGGACAAAGTTCCCGGCATTCCGCGTGACGAAGACACCTTGGCAGACATTCTGATCGAACGCGGCTTGGCAATCCCTAAGTCCAGGCCGGATGGTCGGCAATACCGTTATTGGCAAATGCAGCCTGAAGGCTTGGACAATCCGCTGTATCTGTTGCGCTTGAAATCCGCGGAACTCATTTTTAGTGGCGAACCTCCGCTCGTGGTCACAGCCCGCGAAGTCAGCGAACCGGATGCGACCATCGTAAAAACCGAACCGGTTACCAGTCAGGCACCGCAAATCAGCAAACCGGCAAAAGCCAAAAATGTCGCGGTTCTGAAGCAATCCCAACGCACTGACAATCCGAACCCAATTGAGCCAAAAGAACCGCAGATAGAAGCTGCTCATGACACGAGCACTGAACTCGATCTACCGGTCCTCAAATCGGCACCAGGCATTTTGAATTCCTTGCCACCAGATCCCGATCAAGGACTGTCGCAATCAAAATCAACTGATGACGCCCCTTCGCTGTGTCAGACAGAGCAACCGAAAAACACACCGCCAGCCAAAGCGATCAACACAGAAAAAGCTGATTCAGTGGCAAAACTCGATCTCTCCACGACGGATACGAAAAGCATCGCTAATCCAGTCGACAGCGCCAAGTGCTGGTTGGAAAATCACGGCGATGCCGGTCAATGGCTAATGGACATCACCAGCATGCTCAATCAAGGCCAATGGCAGTTAGGCCGCGATCTATTGGAATTCCAAGACAAATACTTGCTACCGTTTCCGGCGACGGCTGAAAAACTCGCCGTCGATCCGCCCCAGTTCATCAAAACCCTGGAGGACAGAGGTTGGCTGGTGACCGACGTCCTGTCGCCAATGCGCAAGGTACAAAACATCCAATCGGTCCGCGGCGTCCTGCTGGCATTGGAACCGAGTTTGGCTTTGAAGGCATTATTGGAGTCCCAAGTCAAAGTCACGCCGACAGCGCCATCTGCGCAAACCCCAAGCAGCAATGCTGACAAGACCGGAGATCGAATTAAATCTTCTCAGCCTCAAAAGGAGGCCTTTCGAGAGCCTAAGCCTGTCCGGTCCAAACCAAACGCAACAGGCAAACAAAAATCGATAAACGGCAACGTGTCAGACGGTTCGGTCAATTCCGAGCCAGACAAAGCAAACGCTCCTCTAACAACCTCACCGGTAAAACCCGGAACAATCGACTTGCTGATCACTCATGTGCGGCAACAAAACATTCCGTCCGATGAATCATCGCCAGACGGTCACTGGCACACAGTGTCCAATACCGAGCTGGAACAATTTCTGATGCAACATCCGATGATCAAACGCACTCGCCTGATGCTGGATTTCGCCAACCATCCGGACTGCCGCGCGGTCAGTGCCACGGAAGGCATCCAGGTTCGGTTACGCCCATGAAATCCGATTACGACTACCAGTTTCCCTGGCGGCCGATCTTCGAGGTGTATGCCATCAGCGGCTGGCTGGGCGGGGCTGGTCTGGCGTATCTGACCAGTCGCTGGTCGGGTTTGCCGCGCGAACCCTTCGATTGGTTGATGACGGCGTGCGGAGTGATGGCGTGTTGGCGGCTGTCGCCGGCATTGAATCTCTGGTATCGCAAACGCCGATTGCGCCAGTTTCGGTTCCAATACCTGGATGCCGAAAGGCTGGTAGCGATGGTGAAATATCATCCCGAAGCCTTGTGGTTCGGCTGGGGATTCGATTGGGTGCAAAAGCATGCGCAATTGGCCTACGAGATTTTGAAACGCGATGTATCGACCTTGATACCCAGCGATCATCAACGTATGGGCTCGGCCTGGATTCATGGCTTGGAAGTGTCCGAAAGCGATATTCGTCAGCCCTTGCAGCATACCGCCGGTCATACGCTGCTGGTCGGTACCACCGGTGCAGGTAAAACGCGCGCCTTTGATGTGTTGGTGACGCAAGCGGTATTGCGGGGCGAAGCGGTGATCATCATCGACCCCAAAGGCGACAAGGATCTGATGACCTGCGCCAAACGTGCCTGCGCCTTGGCCAAGCGTCCGGATCGTTTCGTGTATTTCCACCCGGCGTTTCCGGAAGACAGCGTCCGACTCGATCCCTTGCACAATTTCAACCGGCCTTCGGAAATCGCCAGCCGCATCAGCGCCATTTCGCCTAGCGAAAGCAGTAACGATCCGTTCAAGGCGTTTGGCCAAAAATCGCTGGACAACGTGATTCAAGGTTTGATGGTGATTGAGGAGCGACCAACCCTGGTCAAGCTGCGCCGTTATCTGGAAGGCGGCCCTTCCACGTTGGTGATTCAGGCCTTGGAACGCTATTTCGACAACAACCTGGGTCATTGGCGGCAAGAGGCGCGGCCTTACCTGAAGAATGCTAAGGACGTCGATTCCAAAGCGGTTGGCTTGGTGCGGTTTTACCGGGAGGTCGTACAGTATCAATTGCCGAATTTGGATCTGGAAGGCTTGTTGTCTTTGTTCGAACACGACCGGACGCATTTCAGCAAGATGGTCGCCTCCTTGATTCCGATCATGAACATGCTGACCTCCGGTTCATTGGGACCTTTGCTGTCGCCGAATCCGCACGACGTGGACGATCTGCGGCCGATTACCAATACAGGTCACATCATCGAAAAAGCCCAGGTGGCTTACATCGGCCTGGACTCGTTATCCGATGGCATGGTGGGCAGTGCGATTGGTTCGATTCTGTTAGCCGACTTGGCCGCCGTCGCCGGCGATCGCTACAATTATGGCGTCTCGGATAGACCCGTGAATGTGTTTGTCGACGAAGCGGCCGAAGTCATCAATGATCCCTTCATCCAAGTGTTGAACAAAGGCCGTGGCGCCAAGATTCGTTTGTTCATTGCCACCCAGACCTTTGCCGATTTTGCCGCCCGTACCGGTTCCCAAGACAAAGCCCGGCAAGTGCTGGGTAACGTCAACAACCTGATCGCACTCAGGATCATGGACAGCGAAACCCAGCAGTACATCACCGACAATCTGCCAAAAACCCGCTTGAAGTACATCATGCGCACCCAAGGCGTGGCCACCAGTGCAACCAATCCCACGGTGTTTTCCGGAAATGTCGGTGAGCGCCTGATGGAAGAAGAAGGTGATTTGTTTGCCCCGCAGCTACTCGGACAACTGCCGGACTTGCATTACATCGCCAAGTTATCCGGCGGCCGGATCGTCAAAGGTCGCTTGCCGATCCTGCGGTCGGAACTGGATCGACAACGGAATCGACAAGGTGCTAGCTCATGACGCGCAATCTGTTGTTCAGCCTGATGCTGTGGCTACTGGAAGTGATCCTGGTGGCCAGCTTCGTGTCCGACCGCTGGACGCGGGAACTGCAACGCGCCGAAGATCAAATGATGATCGGCTATTTTGGCGCCGATAAAGAATCACAGATCAGCCATACCGCACAGCGCTGGTTTGATCGCCTGTTCGTCAGCACCGGTATCCGAGAAAGCGTGTTCCGCTATTTCATCCCAACCGAGCGCGAACGCCAGATGTCGAAAGGCTTCGAGGATGTGGGACGTAACGATTTATTTCCCTTTATCGAAAGCCGACTGAATGTGCTGTGGGACACGATCTTTCAAATGATCAAGCGCCTGACCACGGCGTGTATCTGGTTACCGTACCTTGCAGCCGCCTTGCTACCGTTTGTCGTCGACGGACTGGTGCGGCGCAAGATCAGTCAGACCAACTTCGATTACCCCAGTCCCATGGCGCATCGCTACAGCCTTTATCTGATTCTGGGCGCGCTGTATCTATTGCTGGTCAGTTTGACCTTACCGTTTCCGATTCCACCGCAAGCCGTGCCGGTAGGCGTTTTTGTCGTGGCCTACGCCGTCAACGTGCTGTTGGCCAATACGCAAAAGCGGGTTTAGCCATGTTCAACACAGCGTCATTACAGCTCCGTGATAGGCCTTTTCAAGCAATATTGGCCTATCTGAGATCCAGGGGTTGCAATATCTAATAACATCCTGTGGTTTACAACTTATTACACACCGCAAATTTTTTGTAAGGTTTCACGCTCCCCAGACGACTCATGGCCGTTAGAGTCGATTTCATCATAGGAGCGTTACCGATGTTGACAAGTTTGCTATTCCTCGGCGTTTGCTTTCTGGCCTATGCCAACGGCGCCAACGACAACTTCAAAGGGGTGGCCAGCTTATACGGCAGCGGCACCGTCAGTTTTCGACAGGCGTTGGCCTGGGCAACGCTGACGACCTTGGCGGGCTCGATGGCGGCGCTGTTTCTGGCCCAGACCTTGCTGATCAAATTTTCCGGCAAAGGTCTGGCACCCGACGATTTGATTCACACGCTGCCGTTCATGATTGCCGTTGCGGGCGGTGCGGGAATGACGGTGATTCTGGCCACCCGTCTCGGTTTTCCGATTTCCACGACCCATGCCTTGTTGGGCGCCATGGCGGGCAGTACCTTGTTGGCGACCTCCGGCAGCATCAGCCTAGCGCCTTTGCTGAGCAACTTTGTGTTGCCGTTGTTACTCAGTCCGTTCGTGGCGTTATTGTCGGCCGGGCTCCTGTATCGAAGCCTTAAGCTGTGGCTTGGCCGCCGGGCAAGCCATAACGACTGGTGTTTATGCGTTGAAAGGCCGGACAGTCTGGCGCTGGCCGGTAACGTCAATATGACCATGGCAATCGATTCGACATTGATTCCGTCGCCAAGCCTCGATCGTCAAGAGGCTTGCGCCGAGCGGCAAGCTAGCCAGATTTGGGGTTTCAGTCTTGAACGCCTGCGCGACGGCCTGCATGTTTGCAGCGCCGGCGCGGTTTGCTTTGCCCGCGGTTTGAACGACACGCCAAAAATTGCCGCGTTGTTGTTATTGGCGCCGGGTTTCGATCTGCACGGAATCATTGTCGTAGTAGCGATTGCGATGCTGTTGGGCGGGATATTCAATGCGAGACGCGTCGCCGAGACCATGAGCCACAAAATCACGTCTATCAGCCACGACCAGGGGCTTTCCGCCAATCTGGTGACGGCATTTTTGGTTATTTTTGCCAGCAAACTGGGCATGCCGGTTTCCACCACCCATGTATCGGTCGGCTCGCTGTTCGGCATTGGTCTGGTGAACGGCCAGGCCAATAGGTCTATGATTGCAGCCATTGCCTTATCGTGGCTATTGACGCTGCCCTGTGCGGCCATCTGTGCCGCTGCGGTGTATTACACAGCCAGCCATTTTCAATAATTTTTATTTAGGATCAGCCATGACCACCACCCTCGAAATCAGCGAATCTGTCCAGCACTATTACGGGCAGGTATTGCAGTCCAGTAGCGACCTGAAAACCAGCGCCTGCTGTAGTATCGACGCCATGCCGACTTATCTAAAAGCACTGCTGGCTGGCTTGCATCCGGAAGTGCTGGAACGCTTTTACGGCTGCGGTTCGCCGTTGCCGCCCGCATTGGCAGGCATGACGGTATTGGATTTGGGCTGCGGCACCGGGCGCGATTGTTATCTGCTGTCGACACTGGTCGGGCCGACAGGCCGAGTGATCGGCGTCGATATGACACCGGAGCAACTGGAAGTTGCTGTGCGGCATCGCGAATGGCATGCCGAACGCTTCGGCTTCGCCAACGTGGAATTTCTGCACGGCCATATCGAAAACCTGCACACCGTCGGCATTGCCGATAACAGCATCGACGTCGTGGTTTCAAACTGCGTAATCAACCTGTCCCCGGAAAAACCCAAGGTACTGGCGGAAATCTTCCGCGTACTGAAGCCGGGCGGCGAACTGTATTTCTCTGACGTATTTGCCGACCGCCGCATTCCCAGCGAATTGCGCCAAGACCCGGTTCTACTTGGGGAATGCCTGGGCGGCGCCTTGTATTGGGAGGACTTTCGGCGCATCTTGCAAGATTTGGGCTGCCCCGATGTTCGCAAGGTCAAACAGAACCCGATCAGCATTGACGATCCCGAGGTGTTCGGCAAAATCGGCATGGTCAAATTCGACTCGGTGACAGTGCGCGCTTTTAAAATGCCGTTGGAGGATCGCTGCGAAGACTTTGGCCAAGTCGCGGTCTATTTAGGCAGCATAGAGCAACACCCACACAGCTTCGAGCTGGATGACCATCATCATTTCGAAACCGGCCGTCCGCTCAGGGTTTGCGGCAACACTGCCGACATGCTGGCCGCCAGCCGTTACGGCCGGCATTTTCAAGTGTTGGGCGATAAATCCACGCACTTTGGTTTGTTCGATTGCGTGCCGGGGCCGCGCAACACCATCACCCAGGCGGACGGCGCATGTTGTTGAAAAGCGCGCCCGTTACGGCACCCAGCTTGAGCGAAGCCGTGCTGTCTGAACACCGTCCGGTGCTTTTTCGTTACGCCTTGCTAAAACTGCGCGATCACGAACTGGCCGACGATGCAGTGCAGGAAACCTTGCTGGCCGCTTGGCAAACAGCGGCAGCCTACCAAGGCAAAGCAGGCCTCAGAACCTGGCTAATCGGTATTTTGAAACACAAAATCGCCGACCACTGGCGGCACAGTGCCCGCGAAGTCGTCACGACTGAATTCGATCAACTCGATAACCCTGACGACGAAGCAGACGAAGACGTGTTTTTCATGAGCAATGGTCACTGGAACGGCGGCCCCACCACCTGGAACGATCCCGAAGCGGCGCTCAAGCAACAGGAATTCTGGGCCATTTACGAAACGTGCCAGAACAATCTACCGCCGAAAATGGCCAAGGTATTCATGTTGCGCGAGTTGGTCGGTCTGGAAGCCTCCGAAGTCTGCGGAGAAACCGGCTTAAGCGACGCCAATTATTGGGTTACTATGCATAGAGCCCGATTGCGGCTGCGTGAATGCCTGGAAGTTCGCTGGTTCAATCAGTCAAAAAAGGAGAATAATCATGCGTAGTTGTCGCGATATTACCGGCCTGGTGTCACAGGGTATGGACAAGCAACTTAGCTTAGGCGAACGTCTGGCGATTGGTGCGCATGTGATGATGTGTTCCCGCTGCAGAAACTTTCAAAGTCAAGCGCATTTCATCCGCACAACTGCTCAGACTTACTTGGAGCGGCTCCAAGATGAGTCAGAAAAAAAATCATAAATCGAGGCCAACTACTCTATGGCAGGGTTCGATAACTCTATCACTCTGCCACTTCAACCCATTCATTTATCCGAATAAATCCGCTCTATCGCAGATTTAAGTCGCATCCAAAAAATATATTTAATTTTTGTTGTAAGGAATAGCAATTTGCGGCGACTAATTTTCGGAGTCCGGCAGCTATTGATATCCGCAGTTTCAAATCACGCTAGGTCCTTTTCGAGGATTGATATTAATCCCGCAAGTACGCGCTCCGTTTACCCGTTCATCCACTGTAATTGACCTGCATAGGGAGATATTAAATGCAATCCTTCTTTTTTCGCACGATTTTTATCTTAATAACTTTGGTTGTCAGCAATGATCTTGCATTTGCATCTGGCTCGTATAGCACCGGCGGTGGTGGCGGTGATGCGAACCAGGCTTACAACTTGGGTAAGTCAGCGGTTTATAAAAAATTAGCCTGCTCAAGCTGCCCTTTGGCCGGTCAGGAAATCGATGCCGCCAAAGCGACAGAAGTCATTCAATCCTTAGCTAATAAACCGGAACTCGCTGAAAAGCTGTCTGAAGTCGAGCGCGAGGCGGTGACCGTATATCTAAAACGTCGTTACGAACTCGACTAATCCAATGGAATAAGGAATGTTAACTATGAATATTCATCGCCCGCTTAAGCTCGTTATTCTTACGTTGTCCAGCTCTGTTCATGCTGCAAGCAACCCCTGGCTACCTGAACCAGGTTCCCTAAACACTGTTCTTTCTTATGTGTTCCAAACCGCCGATGACTTTTATTTTGGCGATACGAAGGCCGAACTGCCAACAGACCTTGATCAGCATACGGCAAGTTTATATCTGGAATACGGACTTACCGACAATATTGCCATTGACGCACGGCTAGGTTACGCAGCCAGCGATTTTCTTAAAACAGGGGCGGATGGCCCCAGCCCTTTCGCAGATAGTTTGGACGGCCTGACCGACACCAACTTAGGGATTCGGTGGAGGGCATTGGATGAGCTGGTCGGGGATTGGGCAACAGTTACATTGCGTGCTGCGGGGATTGTAGAAGGCTCATACAAGACCGGCGCCATCAATGCAATTGGTGATGGTGCTTCGGGGGGTGAATTTTCAACGTTGATCGGCCGTTATTTCGAAAATGGTCTCTCGCTTTCAGCCGAAATAGGTTATCGCACGCGCAATTCCCCAGTACCGAACGAATTCTTTGCAAATCTGCGGAGCGGGTATGCGATTACCTCCAAACTGGGTGTTGGTGTTTCGTACCAAGTAGCCGAGTCTCTCGGTGGCATCGATATTGGAGGCCCTGGCTTTACATTTGCCCGCTTTCCAGCGCTTAACGAGGACTCGCAGATATTTGGGCTTGATTTAAGTTATCGAGTAACACCAAAAGCATTTGTATCAGTTAATTATGGAACCACGCTCACTGGAAGAAATACCAGCAATCAGGACATCGTTGGGGTCAATTTTGGCTACAGTTTTTTCTAGGAAGCAAGATCCATGTATAACCAATTACATGTTACAGCTATTATCCCGGCATTGAATGAACAAGAGGCAATTGGCCAAGTTGTTAGTGCTTTAATTGCTCAGCAAGGCAATCACGGCCAACCCATAATTGATCAAATCATAGTCGCTGATAATGGCTCCATCGACCTCACGGCAACACTGGCTAATGTAGCGGGTGCAAATGTTGTCTTCGAACCAAAGCGTGGTTATGGAGCAGCTTGTTTAGCTGCTATTAACAGCATTGTTGCAACCGATGTGGTGCTGTTTATCGATGGCGATTGTTCAGTGCAAGTATCCCAGATAATCCTCTTACTTGATCCCGTGTCAAATGGTGCCGACATAGCCATAGGTTCGCGCTGCTTAGGTTACATCCAACCCGGCTCAATGAGCTTACCGCAACGGATAGGTAATGGATTGATTGCCAGGATTATTTCCTTGCTCTGGCAAGCCCAGGTAACGGATATTGGACCATTCCGCGCAATTCGTTACTCGGCGTTACAAGAGCTGGCGATGCAAGATCGTGCTTATGGTTGGACCGTCAAAATGCAAGTCAAGGCTCTGCAGCAAGGCTTGATCGTACGCGAGATTCCAGTCGATTGTTTAGTTAGAGTCGGGCGATCGAAAGTTAGCGGCACCGTGCGGGGTGTAGTCGGGGCAGCATTTGGGATGTTCGGCATGATAGTACGTTTGTGGTGGCAAGGCAGGCAGGCGGATAAAGCCAGTTTGCCAATTTAATTCAATCTTTGAACGAGTAAGGATCACCATGGATATCATCAATAAATTGAATAACCCGTTTATTGCCTATGCGAACTGGCTGCATTTGCGCTGGCCGGCTGAAGTACCGGAAGCACTTCCCGAGGTAGGTGTGGATGGCGCGACATCCATTCCGGGCATTCGGATTGCCGGCGATCTTTTGGGTGTGCCGCTACTAAAATTCGCCGCAGACTCCGGGGCAAGAGCGGTACGGGCGTTTATTGCGGAAAACGCGTTTATTGATAAAACTCAAGCGTCGGATCATTTAGATTTGGCTATAGTTGGCGGCGGGGTTGCCGGCCTTGCTGCTGCCTTGGAAGCTCAAAAAGCCGGACTCAAATTTGTGGTCTATGAAGCCAGTGAGCCATTTGCCACCATTGTTAATTTTACAAATGGCAAACCGATTTTCACCTATCCCCGAGAAATGCAGCCGCAAGGCGATGTCAAGCTGTCCGCATCGGTTAAAAAAGATTTGCTCGCAGAATTGCAAAATCAGGCACTACAAGCCGCTGTCCCTTTCGAAATTCGCCGTGTAGACCGTATCGTTCGTAAAGGTAAGATGTTGGAAGTGCAGTTCACCGAACCCAATACTGCTGTCCGCACAACGAGAGTCCTAATTTGCACCGGCAGAAGCGGTGACCACTACAAGCTAGACGTTTCCGGAGAAGATCTCGACAAGGTCCACAATCGATTATTTGATCCCAAAGACTATACGGGTAAAAAGGTCATGGTGGTGGGCGGTGGCGATTCTGCATTGGAAGCGGCTATCAGTCTAAGTGAAGCCGGAGCAGAGGTGACATTGAGTTATCGCGGCTCAAACTTTACTCGCCCAAAGCAGGAAAATATCGATCAAGCTCAAGCATTACTGGGCAGCCAGATACTGTACCAAACCCGCGTTACCCGCATCGAAACCGACAAGGTCTATTTACATGACGCCGAAAATACCCAAATCGAACTGCCAAATGATGCCGTTTTTGTGTTGATTGGCCGGGAAGCACCGGTGGATTTTTTTCATCGTACCGGCATCAGTATCCGGGGCCATTGGTCATTGCGAAAGACGATAGGCTTCGCTTTCACGCTGTTAGCAGTGCTATTCATCTATCGCTGGAAAACTGAAAATAGCGCAGTCGCCGATTTATTTCTGGAGAAAAACTGGTTCCCCAATAACATTGACGTGGCTATCGGGCCTACCGAAAATCCGCTGGTCAAAATCCTCCAACATGAAGTTAACTCACCAGGTTTCTATTACGAACTGCTCTACACGTTGGTCATTATCGTTTTTGGCATTCGAAGAATGCTCCGCACACCGACACCCTATGTCCGTTGGCAAACTACATCTTTGATTTTGGTGCAAACCATTCCCTTGTTTATATTGCCTTACTTTATTTTGCCATTGTTCGGGGAATGGGGGTTGTTTGAAACAGACGCAGGGGAATGGTTAGCCGACCAATTGTTTCCTGTCGGGGACGGTGGAGACCGAGAATACTGGCGCAGTGTGGGTTTTATTCTGGCTTGGCCATTATTTATTTGGAATGTATTTACACCGCAACCCAACCTGCTATGGCTGGTGATTGCCTTTCTGCAAACCTTTGTGTTAATCCCCTGGCTGGTGCGCCGATACGGTAAAGGGGTTTATTGTGGCTGGATTTGTTCCTGCGGAGCGTTAGCGGAAACCTTGGGTGACGCCCAGCGCGCTAAAATGCCCCACGGTCCGGTTTGGAATAAAGTAAATATGGCCGGGCAAGTCATTTTAGGCGGAGTGCTAGTATTACTGGGGCTTAGAGTGGTTTCCTGGCTATTGCACTCTCAACCAACAGGTGAAGCTGTCGGCGCATTGTTCACCCAACTAACTTTCGACTATACATTGCTTGGTATTCCGCTGAATTATTCAGCTGTGGTGGATTATTTTTTGTCTGGGCTAATTGGCCTCGGTCTTTATTTTCATTTTAGCGGCAGAACCTGGTGCCGCTTTTTTTGTCCGTTAGCGGCATTGATGAACATTTATGGCAGATTCAGCCAATTCAGGATCTTCGCCGAAAAAGAAAAATGCATTTCCTGCAATGTCTGTTCTTCGGTATGTCACCAAGGCATCGATGTAATGAATTTTGCCAATAAAGGCCTACCGATGGCAGATCCGCAATGCGTGCGCTGTTCCGCCTGTGTGAGTAGTTGTCCAACCGGCACATTGAGCTTTGGCCGTTTACAGTCCGATGGCAGCATAATGCTTGATCGGCTTCCTGCCTCACCGGTACAAATCCGAGAAGCGCTAGCTCAGTCGGAGCGATCATGAGTATTATCGACTCCCACCATTCCTATGCATGGTATATACGCCCGTTGCTGGCCCTAATGAGCAGACGCCGGAGCGGATTATCGGAGCCAGTACGTTTGTGGGCGCGTCAGCCCATGGCATTTTTTGGATTTTTACTGATGAACCGTGCCTTGGATCATGGGAATCCGTCATTAAGCAAAACGCTTCGCGCTTTAGTCCGAACGCGCGTTTCTCAACTCAATGGCTGCCGGTTTTGCATCGATTTAAATGCTGCCCGCGCCTTGGATTGCGGTCTCAGTCGTGAAAAGTTAGAAGCCCTCGCCTGGTTTTCCGACTCGTCATTGTATAGCGATGCCGAGAAAGTAGCTTTAGCCTATGCGGAGACTGTCACAACCCTTGGAAATGTGGCTGATGCAAGCCTAATTGAACAGCTGCGGCACACTTTTGATGATGACAGTATCGTAGCCTTAACCGCTCTCATCGCCCACCAAAACATGTCTGCAAAATTCAATGCTGCCTTAGGTGCATCGCCTCAAGAATTATGTATGACCCATTACGGATACCTTCCTTCGGATTGAGGGAAAAAACCATTTACCGCCTTTTAAACACCGAAAGTCCAATGCGATTGACGCGCCTGATCCATCCAAATAGCTTCGGCATTTGTCTATTAGGGTGCTGCGGCTTGCTCGCTTGGTTATCGCGTGCACCGCAATTTTTGAACTTGCCTACATTTGCGGGGACCATGGGGCTAATGTTTGCCTTTTATGTTATCGCATACCGAACGATTCAGCAGTCTGGTTCACATATGGCAAGAACGGTATTTTTCTGGGCTCTGCTGTTACGCCTATCCGGTTTGTTGGGCGAACCCATATTTGAGGATGATTATTTCCGTTATTTGTGGGATGGCTATCGCTTTGCCAGCGACGGAACACCTTTCGGTCGTCCTCCCGAATCATTTTTTAACGACCCCAGCGTTCCTAAGGCTTTTCGGACAATCCTGAGCCAGATTAATCATCCGGATATTCCAACTATCTATGCGCCCACTTTCCAATATTTTTTTCTGATTGCCAACTGGATAGCGCCTGGGCAATTGTGGGCCTTAAAGTTGTTATTGATTGCCGCTGATTTGTTGTTAATCCAGGGGCTATTTCGCTTCGCCGGCGCAAAGCAAACGCTGCTATATGCCTGGAATCCGCTGGTAATTAAAGAAATTGCCTTTACCGCTCATCCCGATGGCCTGATTCCGGCATTGCTTATCGGTAGTTGGTTATTCAGCTCACGAGGCCGACCAATCATTGCTGGTCTAATGCTGGTCGCCGCTGTGGCATCCAAGGCTTCTGCATGGCTATTGGTACCTTTTATTGCCATCAATATCGGGTGCTTGGGCATAGCTGCTTTTGTAGGTGGGTATCTGCTGCTTTATCTACCCTTTTGGGTTCAAGGCGCCACAGACATGACAGGACTCCGTGTTTTTGCTCAGGAATTTGAATTCAATTCCGCGCTGTACGGCTTGATAAGACTTGGGTTACCAGCAAATTGGACAAAAATGCTGTTAGGTATAGCTTTTATTGGTATGACCTCAGTTTATTTTTTCCGGTATTGGCGGCTTGGAAGCCAAAATTTGCCTCGCGGAGACTGGTTATTTGGCGGCTTATTGATCATATCCCCGGTTATTAATCCCTGGTATCTGCTGTGGCTAATGCCGTTTGCCTGTATTTACTCAGGCTTAGGGGTTTGGATTGCATCGGCTGCGCTAATTTTGTCTTATGTGACTGGCCTAAACCTGCAAGATTTCGTATTCGCCCCGTATGAGCATCCATCGTGGGTTAGGCCCTTGGAATTCGGAATAATTGCCCTCGGAATGGCGTTTGACAAGCGGCAATCGGTCAGAACACCCTCGCAAAGCAGGGGGCTTGACGAATATTTCCAGCCCTGTGAGCTGCCAGAGTTTAACCAACGAATGAATTAGTGAGCAGTCCCAACACATATTGAGTTCGATGCCCGCTTGCCAACCCGGCGAATCCTACTCACCATCGCCATAACGTCAACGGGGAGTCACTCGGTTTTGGGTGGTGTCGATGATTATTCTGTTGGCGCTGATTTTTTCCTTATCTGCTTTCCTGCTTTTATTAAGCCAATATCATGAATCGATACCTGGCTTTGTTCATGATGAGTTTCGCTGTTGCTCAACCGGCATCAGCCAAATCTCGCACCGCTGTAATTACGTTACCCGGCATGATCTGAGCGGTCTAAAAAATAGCTCTGAATCGGATCACGGGGGTCACAGACACGACGTTTAACCCCGATAGCCGTCAAGCGATTGTGCACTTCAATGCGGCTAAAACCACTTTCGAAGCCGTGCTGAGTGCTCTTGCGACGTCGAATATACTTCGACGCTAAAAGAGGTAACACCATGAAAAGTATTATTTTGGAATCCACACTGATCTGACCGGAATGCGGGTGCCGCAAAACCGAGACCATGCCCATGCCTGCCAATGGTTTTACGAGTGTCAGGGCTGTCATACCCTGTTAAAACCCAAGCCCGGCGATTGTTGCGTATTCTGATCCTATGGTAGCGTGCCCTGTCCGCCGATGCAGTTACACGGCAAACAGGCCGGGTGTTGCGGCGAAACCTGATTCACAGCCAGTCCCGCAGCTGCCGCAGCCAGCTTTTGCCGTTGCCACTACAGACCGGTAAATACGGCAGCGATTCCTCCAGCAATCTTGCCAGCAAGTCATGATCGATCAAGGCTTGTAAATCCGCTGCGCTGCCTTTTTGCATGGTTGGCTTAAGAGCCAATTTGCCTTGCTGCTTTTCCAAAGCAAAGCCGTTGCCACACACCCGGCAGAAGACCTTGTCGCCGGCTTTCTGGTGTTTATGCACCACCACAACCGGTCCGCACACCGGGCATTCGCGCATCGGAATGCCAGTGTCGCTATGTCCGATAATGCCATCCAGTTCACCGGATTGTGCCAACTCGATGAAACGGCGACCGAAATGCAGATCAAATTGCTTGTCCAGATTCACCTCGATTTGTTCAATCGCCGCAACCAGAGACATTCCTCGTCGATAAGGTCGGGTGCTGGTCATCGCGTCAAAGGCATCTGCAATGCCCACGATACGAGCCGATTCCGCAATCTTTCTGCCGCTTAAACCGGACGGATAGCCCCGGCCATCAACGCGCTCATGATGACTTAGCACCACATCCATTGCCAATGGCGCCAAAGGATGCCCCTCTAACACTTGAGCGCCCAAGGCCGGATGGGTTTTCATCACGGCATATTCCGCATCGGTAAGCTTGCCGGGATTATTAAGAATAGTGTCCGGCACGCCGACTTTGCCCAAATCATGTAAAAAGCCGCCCAACCCAGCAACCACAGCGTCCTGTTTGGAAAACCCACACGCCAATGCCAATCGCGTCGAATACAGCGACACCCGCCATAGATGCCCGCCGGTATAAGGATCGCGGGCTTCGACCAGAAACGCCATGCTGTACAAGGTGTGCAGCAAATTTTGAGTGTGACTTGCATTTTGTATTGATTTCATCGGCATCTCCTGTTTGGCAATACTGTATTCAGTACATTTTTCTTTGTCGTGAGAATGGATGATTTCCTTACACAGGTTTTTATACGACCTGTGTAAGGATTTTGACCGGGATGCGACTGATAGGTGCCCTGTTGCTAACTTAATCCCTCAACCCACCAGCGATAGGATTACTTCTCTTAATAACACATCAAACTTGGGTGAAGTCTCTTGAAAAATCAAACCGTCTTTGATTTAGCATCGGCAAAACACGTGGCCGGTGAGATTGTCGATGCCGCCATCGCTTACCGTGAAATGCTTGCCGCCGACCCGGATCATGTAGAGGCTTTGCACTATCTCGGCGTAGTCTTGCATCAGCAGGGAGATACAGCGGAATCTATCGAGATGATTTTACGTGCCCTGCAACTGGATGCATCCAGCCCGGAACGTTACAACGATCTGGGGAACATTCTCACGGAAAACGGACGTTTTGCCGAAGCACGCCAAGCGTTTTCCGCCGCGCTTGAATTGAACGCTACCGATGCCAATCTCTGGAACAATTTGGGGTCGGTACTGCATCGGCTAAATGAATTTCCCGAAGCGGAAACCGCCTATCGAAATGCAGTCAGTATTAGTCCGAATTTCGTGCCCGCGCTAAACAACTTGGCTGCGCTGCTGGCGGAACAAAACCAAGTGGAAGAGTCTTCTTTTTTTGCTTGCCGAGCATATGTGCAGCCACCTCTGACCGACAAACCCTTGAAGATGCTAGGCATTGCTTACTATCGGCTGGGACTTGTCGCCGAAGCCGCCGACTGTTATCGAAGCTGGTTGGATGCCGAACCCGACAATCCGTTGGCCAGACATCACCTTGTCGCATGCACCGGTCAAGACATCCCCGCTAAAGCCACGGATCGTTACCTGATAAGCCTATTTAACGACATGGCTGAAAATTTCGATACGAAACTGGTCGGTAAACTTGGTTATTGCGGCCCCGATATTGTCGGTAACTTGCTGAATGACTACTTGACGGCGAATGCAAATCTATCGGTACTCGACGGTGGTTGCGGTACGGGGCTGTGCGCGCCAGTATTAAAACCTTACGCACGTCTGCTTACGGGCGTAGATATTTCGTCGCGCATGCTTGGCAAGGCGGCGGAAAGAGCGCTTTACGACGTTTTGGTAGAATCGGAACTGACTAGTTATCTAAAAGGGAAACAGCAATCGTTTGATCTGATAACAATGGCCGACACACTGGTTTATTTTGGCAACCTAAGCGACATTTTCGCATTGGTCCGTCAAGCGTTGTTGCCGTTAGGGACATTTTGCTTCACTGTCGAATCCGCTAGTTCGGTTGAAGCCTCTCTGGGTTATCAACTCAATGCTAGTGGTCGGTACAGTCACAGTAAGAGCTATCTCACTGAGCTGCTAAATGCACACGACTTCATACTGCTACAAGAACACGAGGCAAACATAAGGCATGAGTTTGGTAAGCCTACGCTGGGTATGGGGTTCTTGACACAGATAGCACGCTAAGAAACATCAAAGCATCGAAAAAAATTTGTAAGGAATTCAAACTGACTCCGACTGATGGAGCAGGAAGGCATTGTTGCTTGTCCTGATCATTTATCTATCTATCGGAGAGAACACCATGAACAAAAAAACCTTGTCTTTAACACTAGGCAGCGCGTTGGCTTCAACCTTGATGGGCGCGGCGCCCGCCATTCAAGCGGGCGAAAATCCGTTTACGATGTCCAGCATCAATTCTGCGCAACAATTGGCGGCTGACGGCAAATCGGCTGAGGCCGGTTGCAGCGCCAAGATGAAAGAAGGTAAATGCGGCGAAGGCAAATGTGGTGCCAACAAAATGAAGGACATGAAAGGCGCCGAGGGCGGCTGTAGTGCAAAAATGCCTGAAGGAGGCTGTAGTGGCAAAATGCCGGAAGCAGGTTGCAGCGGTAAAACAGCGAAATAAGCCGGAGTCGCGCCGATGTCTATCACCCATCCTTTCCGTTTGAACGGCGCCGGTTTGGGCTTGCGCCGCAGCATGCTGTCGGCCTTGCAGGTTGAAGTGCCCCACTGCATCGATTTTTTCGAGGTATCACCGGAAAATTGGGTGGGCGTCGGCGGTCGTCTCGGCAAGCAATTTCGCCGCCTGACCGAGCGCCACCTGTTTGTGGCGCACGGTTTGGCCTTGTCGTTGGGCGGCCCCGCGCCGCTCGATACCGGGTTTTTAGGCGAACTGAAACAATTTCTCGATCATCACGATTTTGCCCTATACACCGAGCATTTCAGCTTTTGCAGCGATGAGGGACATTTCTATGACTTATACCCGATCCCGTTTACCGAACAGGCGGTCAAGCATGTCGCCAGCCGGATTCGCCAGACTCAGGATATTCTGGAACGGCCCATCGCCCTGGAAAACGCCTCTTACTATGTCCAGCCGCCACAGGCGGAGATGGACGAACTGACTTTTATCAATGCGGTATTGGCCGAAGCCGACTGTTACCTGCATCTGGATGTGAACAATATTTATGTCAACAGCGTTAACCACGGCTACGATCCGGTGGCGTTTTTACGCGGCTTGCCCGGCGAGCGCATCGTTTATGGGCATGTGGCCGGTCACGACCTGGAGCCATCCGGCTTGATCATCGACACCCACGGCCAGAATACCATAGCACCAGTTTGGGACTTGCTGGCCGAGGCTTATCGACGTTTTGGCGTGTTTCCGACCTTGGTGGAACGGGATAGCAATATTCCGCCCTTGGCCGAGTTATTGGTCGAAGTGGAACGGATCCGTGACTTGCAAAATGTTCATCGGCTCTACCGCAACCCCCATGACATCAGCGAGGTGGCGGCATGAACCCGACACCGGCCTTTCAACAACAGCAGCGGCAGTTTCTGAATTACTTGCGGCAACCGCAAACATCGCAGCTACCTGCAGGCTTCGCCCCTGAACGGCTGGCCGTGTATGTCGATCTACTCTATAACAAATTCGACGAGAGCCTGTCGGCCTGTTTTCCGGTCACCTGCAGTATATTATCTAAAGAAAAATGGCGGGCGTTGCTGCTGAATTTCATCGCAAAACATCGCTGCTTGACGCCGTATTACCGGCAGATTCCCGACGAATTTTTGCAGCATCTGCAACAGGAACGTGAGCATCTCGATGATTGGCCGTTTTTGGCCGAACTGGCGCAGTTCGAATGGATCGAATTACAGCTGTCAATTGCCGAGGCGGAGCCGGTCACGCGAAAGCAGTTGTCCGATGCCGAATTACTGGCCAATGTGCCTGTGTTTGCACCGGTCATGCAATTGTTGTGCTACCAATGGCCGGTGCAGGACATTGGACCAAACTTTTTGCCTAGTGAACCACAGACCACGGCGATTCATATCCTGGGTTTTCGCGATAGCGATGATCAAGTGCAGTTTGTAACCCTGAATATGGCCACGGCCAAGATGATCCTGTTGTTAAATAACGGCTTGACTGGGCAACAGGCCTTGCAAGCAATGAGTGGCGGCGAGCTCCCTGACGCGCAATTTTTAGAACTCACCCAATTCGGTCAGCAGATTCTGGCCGATCTACATAGCCAGGGCGCGATTATCGATATTCGCCCGGTTTGAACTTTGGAGCCTCACTGATGAACGACCTCGCTAAATCCGCCCAAGATCCTTGTACAGCTTGTCTGATTCCTTCCTGCATCGAGCGGCTATGCACTATGCCTAGCCTGCTTTCTCACTGTTTCGACAGAAACTTACAGGGCTTGGCGCCAATTTTTCTACGTCTGTTGTTGGCTTACGAGTTCGGCGAAGCCGGCCTGGAAAAACTCCATGGCGATAACTGGTTTGCCGATGTGAGCTTCCCATTTCCGTTCAGCTTATTGCCAACGGATTTTAGCTGGACCTTGGCCACCGGCTTGGAAATCATCGCCCCGATGGCGTTGATCTTGGGATTTATGACCCGCTTTTTTAGCGCGGCGCTAATGGTGTTGACCGTGGTGGCCATCGCGGCCGTACATTGGCCGGCCGAATGGCACACATTGGCCGAATTATGGAAAGGCTATGCCATCACCGATCAAGGTTATGGCAATTACAAATTGCCGTTGGTTTATTTGTTCATGCTCGGTTCGCTGCTGTTCAATGGCAGCGGCGGCTTGGCTATTGATACTTGGTTAAAACAACGCACAGCGGGTTAAACATGAAAAAATTCTGCTGGATATTTTTAACGATGCTATCGATGAATCACGGGGCGGTTGCCGATAACAAACTGCCTATCGGCGAGTTCAGCCAGAATCGCCTGGAAGGTTGGGAGCATAAAAGCTTCAAAGGCGAAACCGAATACAGTCTGCAAGCTATCGATGGCGTGACGGTATTGACGGCCGATAGTCGTGCCGCCGGTTCCGGCATGTTCAAAGAGCAGCATATCGATCTGGAACAAACCCCGTTCCTGAACTGGTCGTGGCGCATCGGCAAGCGTTTGAACGGATTGAATGAACAAAGCAAACCCGGCGACGATTACGCGGCGCGGGTATATGTGGTGGTCAAAGGCGGGCTGGCGTTTTGGCAAACCAAGGCCATCAATTATGTCTGGGCCGGCAATACGAAAAAGGATACCGTCTGGCCCAATGCCTTTGCCGGTGATCATGCGATGATGTTGGCTTTACGTGGACCGGAAGCCTCACTGAATGTTTGGCAAACCGAAAAACGCAATGTCCGGGCCGATTTCAAGAAACTATTCGGTGAAGACATCACCGCTATCGATGCCGTCGCCATCATGACCGATACCGACAACAATGGCGGTCAAGCCGCTGCCACTTATGGCGACATCTGGTTTTCCAAGGATTAAGCATGCACGACACCAAACCTCTGCTGATTAATAGTGACTTTCCGGCCCTATTCCGCAAGCCGCTGGAAGTGTTGCAAGTCAATCTCGGCTATTTGTGCAATCTGAGTTGCGTGCATTGCCATGTCAACGCCGGCCCCAAACGCACTGAGATGATGAGTCGGGAAACCATTGATCAGGTGCTGGATTTGGCTGAGGCCGCTAACATTGACACGCTGGATTTGACCGGCGGCGCGCCGGAAATGCATCCGCAGTTTTTGTATCTGGTTCGTACTGCACGCCGATTGGGTATTAAAGTCATAGACAGATGCAATCTGACCATTTTGGAAGATCCACGCTATCGATTTTTGGCCGATTTTCTAGCGGAACATGAGGTAGAGATCGTTGCTTCCTTACCGTGTTATTTGCAAGAAAATGTTGATAAGCAGCGCGGCAAAGGTGTGTTCAAAGACAGTCTGGCGGCCTTGCAACGCCTGAATCGGCTGGGTTATGGTCAGCCGGACAGCGGATTGGCCTTGAATTTGGTTTTCAACCCGCAAGACGCCGTGTTGCCGCCCAACCAACAGCAACTGGAACAAGCTTACAAACAGCACTTGCAGCACCATTACGGCATCGTCTTCAACCGCCTGTTTGCCATCGCCAATATGCCGATTCGGCGTTTTGGTAGCACCTTGATCAGTCATGGCCGCTTCGATTCTTACCTGGCGTTATTAAAAGGCAGTTTTCGCGCCGAAAATCTTGAAAACCTGATGTGCCTGAATACTCTCAGCATCGATTGGCGAGGCTATGTTTACGACTGCGATTTTAATCAGATGCTGGATTTGCCGTTAGGTGCCGCAGCTAAACCCAAACAACATATTAACGAATTGCACCTGGAACAACTGCAAGACGCACCGATAGCCACCGCAGCCCATTGTTACGGTTGCACCGCCGGCCAAGGTAGCAGCTGCGGCGGGGCTTTGCTCTGACTTTGGCCTTACCCGGACTTAAGCAAGCAATACAAAAGTGCTTGCTTGGAGGTCCTGCCTATTACATAAAACATGCAAGAATTTACACAATGTAACCTTGATGGTATATTTTGAACAAAGAGCATGGCTTATCATTTTTATCGTCAGCGCTTAAGTGCAGGGTTTTATGCGCATTGATTTTTGCCATACAGCGCGCTCCAAATCTACATTTTTGTTAGAGGTGATCCTGGATGGTTAAGTGGCTTGGTTGCAACGAAGCAGTCGGAAATTTCTTTGCAACATTACTGGATCTGCATTGCACGGCCGGTCGACTCGGCATATACCGCCGCTCCGGCAAGGTCGCTTTGGTAGTGGGAACCCTGTTGAATTTGATTAATCAGCCGCAAGCTGTGTTCGGCCTGCTGTCTTTGGATTACACGGCCATGCAACAACTCGATGTCTTCAAAGCGCTATTAACCTATGGAGTGCCATTTCTGGTGGCTTCCTACGGTGCTTTAACCACCATTGCTGAGCAGCGGACAGGCTCGTAATCCCAGCCATTCACTTGACCTAAAAACCTCTGCAACCCACTCCCTTAACGCCATACAGGAACGCCACATGTCCATACCCACCGAATCTATTGGCAGTATTCCCCGTCCGCCGCAATTGCTGGAAGCACTGCGGGAATTTCGCGCGGGCCGACTATCGCAACAACGACTCGATGCCTGCTACGACGAAGCGGTACGCGACACTTTACAACGTTTTGCAGACACCGGATCACCGGTGATCTCCGATGGCGAACAGACCAAGTCCAGCTTCGCCACCTACCCGTTGCTAGGTTTACACAATATCGCCGAAGACGGCATCGTGATTCCATTTGCCGATGGCCATACCAGGCAATTACCCCGATTAACCACGGGACCATTTCGCTACGGCGTCTATGCCGGCGCATTTGTGCAGGCCGCCAAACGCTATACCACGCGCCCGCTCAAACAGGCGGTGATTTCGGCTTCCGCCTTGAGCCTGCTTTATCCGCCAGAAGGCATAACCGGTTACTCACGAGAAGCGTTCATCGATGACTTGGTCAAGGAAACGGTAGCGGATATTCGCGGCTGTTTGGACCAAGGCGCACACCATGTGCAAATCGATTTCACCGAAGGGCGATTGTCGGTCAAACTCGATCCATCCAAGCAATTGCTGCGGCAGTTTATCGACCTGAACAACCGGGTATTGGCACACTTTACCCCGGAACAACGCCAACGCATCGGCGTGCATACCTGTCCCGGCGGCGACCATGATTCCACCCACAGCGCCGATGTCGATTACGCCGAGCTGCTACCGAATTTGTTCCAGCTCAACGCCGGTAATTTCTACATGCAGATGGCTAACGAAAAAGAGCCAGAGCGCGTGTTGGCTATCATCAAGGACAATATTCGTCCCGACCAACGAGTGTTTGTCGGCGTTATCGACGTGCTGAATCCCAACGTGGAAGAACCGGAATTGGTGCGAGATCGTGTATTGCGCGCAGCCGAATACATCCCGCTAAATCAGCTCGGCACCACCGACGACTGCGGCTTTTCGCCTTTCGAAGACGACACATCAACCGGGCGGGACACGGCATTCGCCAAAATCAAAGCCCGCGTCATCGGCACGGAAATGGCTGCTAAGGTGTTGAATTACTGAATGCGGGTTCGAACGGGCCACAACTCGCAATGTCTAACGGGTAATGCAACGAATGTTAAACAAATGCATACGCCGTAATAAGGCTATGACAATTGAGCTCCTTCGGATTACGCCCTACAGCAATAAATTACATTAACGTAATATTTGAAATGGCTCGACAACTCGGTCATGGACAACTCGGATCCCAAACCAGGCGACCAATATTGGTCAAATCAACGTTTTTGTTGACCGGACACTCCGGGCAATCCTGGCGATTGGGGCGATTTTGACAATTTACGCATTGGCGGATCAGCATATCCGCACGCTCCAGATCACTGTCCAGTTCCTGCAAATCTTCCAGCAATCCCCGAATTCTTTTACGCAAATCATGCAGGAGCGGCTGCATCGCGGCCGATGCTTCTTTGCCGGAAGCACATTTCTGCCGGGTTTGAGCGAGCTTTTGAACCGAGTCCAGTTCGATGCCGACACGACCAAGCTGCAACGCGATAGCCATACGTTTCAAATCTTTCCGAGCATAAAGACGTGTGCCGCCCTCGGTGCGGTCGGGGGCGATCAGTCCTAGTTCCTCGTACAGGCGAATCGTTCTTGGTGTAGTGCCGAGCTCTTCGGCCAATTCACCGATTTTGAGAACATTGCGCTGGTGTTTGGGCGGAAGGCGCATAATGAGTTACAAAATATAAGGTAGACGTCACATAGTGTAGGTATTGCATTAACCGAATACAAATTCCCCTTACAACACCGTCTGCCCGATACGGTGCCTACTAACTCGTGAAGATATTTATTCAGCCTGTTAAATTCAATTTGTTGAGATTTTTGTCAGGAATGACCGGCAAACACGACTAACAGGCAAGCCCAATAGTATTTAAGGAACACTGATGTTTAGCCTGACAACTTGCAAACACCCTCCGAAGCCTAGCCCACTCAGAATTGGTAGGTCGGCATGAAAACATCCAGACTTTTGTTAATGCTGGGCATTGCCGCATTGATGGCGACGTTTTTAACCCTGGATTTGCAGCACTATTTGACGCTGGAAAATTTAAAAACCCGGCAGACCGGCATTGCTTATTACCGACAGGTTCACCCATTGCTGACGGCGGCACTGTATGCCATGTTGTATATTGCGGTTATTGCGTTGTCATTACCGGGAGCGACGATACTGACGCTCGCCGGCGGCGCAGTGTTCGGTTTGCTCTGGGGTACGCTGATCGTCTCGTTCGCCTCCAGCATCGGCGCGACCCTGGCATTTTTGGCGGCACGATTTCTACTGCGCGATTGGGTCAGAGCACGGTTCGGCCAGCGTTTACAGACCATCAATGCCGGTTTGCAGCGCGATGGCGCCTACTATCTGTTTACCTTGCGTTTGGTGCCGCTGTTCCCGTTTTTTCTGATCAATCTGGCCATGGGATTGACGCCGATGAAAACCTGGACTTTCTACTGGATCAGCCAAATCGGCATGCTGGCCGGCACCGTGGTTTACGTCAATGCCGGCACCCAATTGGCGAAAATCGACTCGCTGTCAGGGATACTGTCGCCAGGGCTATTGGCGTCGTTCGCCTTGCTTGGGCTATTCCCACTGCTGACCAAAAAGCTGTTGGCGGTTTGGCAAGCGCGCAAAATCTATGCGGGTTGGCAAACGCCCAAACGCTTCGACAACAACCTGATCGTAATCGGCGCCGGCGCCGGCGGTCTGGTGAGTGCCTATATCGCCGCCGCCTTGAAAGCCAAAGTCACGTTGATCGAAAAGCACAAGATGGGTGGCGATTGCCTGAACACCGGCTGCGTGCCGTCCAAGGCCTTGATTCGCTCGGCCAAGCTTCTCTCCCATATTCAACGCGCGCCGGAATTCGGCATTGCCACAGCCTCCGCCGATTTCGATTTTGCCGAGGTGATGGAACGGGTTCAACAGGTGATCAAAACGGTTGAACCACACGATTCGGTGGAGCGTTACACGGAACTGGGCGTCAAGGTGATCCAGGGCAACGCCAGAATCGTTTCGCCCTGGGAAGTCGAAGTCAGTACGCCTGAAGGCGGAAAAAAAACGCTGACCACGCGCTCGATCGTGATTGCCGCCGGCGCTCGGCCGTTCGTGCCGCCGATTCCCGGTATCGAGCAAATCGACTATCTGACCTCAGACAGCGTCTGGCAGCTGCGCGAGCAGCCCAAACGCTTGCTGGTACTGGGCGGCGGGCCGATAGGCTGCGAATTGACGCAAACCTTCGCCCGCCTGGGCAGCCAAGTCACGCAGGTGGAGATGGCGCCACGTATCATGGCGCGGGAAGATAGTGAGGTATCCGGGCTGGTAGAAGCGCGGTTTCGCCGGGAAGGCGTGGACGTACGAGTCAACCATACCGCCAAGGCATTCATCATCGAAAATGGCGAAAATATTTTGCTGGCCGAGCACGACGGACAAACGGTCAAAATTGCCTTCGACCAATTACTGGTGGCCATCGGCCGCGCCGCCAACATTAAAGGCTACGGTGTCGAAGAATTGGGCATTGCCTTGTCGCCGCGCAATACACTGGAGACCAACCCATTTCAGCAAACCAATTATCCGAATATTTTCGCGGTGGGCGATGTAGCCGGCCCCTATCAGTTCACCCATACCGCCGCGCATCAGGCCTGGTATGCGGCGGTCAACGCCTTGTTTGGGCAATTCAAGAAGTTTCGCACTGATTATTCGGTGATTCCCTGGTCGACCTTCACCGACCCGGAAGTGGCCCGCGTCGGTTTGAACGAGCAGGATGCGCAAGCACAGAATATCGCTTACGAAGTGTCTAGCTATGGCATTGACGATCTGGATCGGGCGATTGCCGACGGCGAAGCCCATGGTTTCGTCAAAGTGCTGACCGTGCCGGGCAAGGACAAGATTCTTGGCGTGACCATCGTCGGCGAACATGCCGGCGACTTAATCGCCGAATTCGTGCTGGCGATGAAACACGGTATCGGCTTGAATAAAATCCTCGGCACCATTCACATCTATCCCACCCTGGCGGAAGCCAATAAATATGCAGCGGGTGTCTGGAAGCACAATCACGCGCCCCAGCGCGTACTGGAATGGCTGGGCCGTTATCACGCCTGGCGGCGCAACGCTTGAGAGACAAGTTTCAAACATGACTTACCCAATTAGCATCATCATCCCGGTACTCAACGAAGCCGGACATCTCGCCGGCGAACTACAGGCTTTGCAGGGACTTCGTGACCGTTGCCAACTTGTGCTAGTGCTTAGTTGCGTTATTAAGCGCTAATAATGTAATCTTGTAGGGATGTCACGAGTAGCCCCAAAAATTGAGTGTTCCGCGGACGTGCGGGCAGAGTTAGAGCGACGCGCAGCGAGCCGTACGGAAGAAGCTCGAGTAGTCGAGCGAGCCCGGATGATTCTGGGCTGCCTGGATGGCGCGCAAGTCCAAGCGGTTGCAGCGCAATGCCGAATGCGGGCCAATACAGTCATCAAGTGACGAAACCGTTTCATGACTCAAGGGCTTTTGGGGCTGTCAGACGAACCTCGGCCGGGCGCACCGAAGACGTATGATGAGCATTTTCGACAGCGTGTCTT
>NZ_PIZT01000023.1:0-19742 GCF_002834115.1 Methylomonas sp. Kb3
GTCGTAGAAGGCGATCAGTTTACCCAGTTTCATGGAGCCGGCCAGAGAGCAGGCTTCGTGGGAGATACCTTCCATCAAGCAGCCGTCACCCAGGAACACGTAAGTGTGGTGGTCGACGATGTCGTGACCGGGACGGTTGAATTGACCGGCCAAGGTGCGCTCGGCTAAAGCGAAACCGACGGCATTGGTGATGCCTTGTCCCAAGGGCCCTGTGGTGGTTTCCACACCTTCGGTGTAACCGTATTCAGGATGACCCGGGGTTTGCGAGTGCAGTTGGCGGAACTGTTTCAGTTCTTCGATCGGCAGGTTGTAGCCAGCCAAGTGCAGCAAGGAATAAATCAGCATGGAGCCGTGGCCGTTGGACAGGATAAATCTGTCGCGGTTGGGCCATTTAGGGTTGCTGGGGTTGTGTTGCAGAAAATCGTTCCACAATACTTCTGCGATGTCGGCCATCCCCATCGGGGCACCGGGGTGCCCGGAGTTGGCTTTCTGTACGGCGTCCATGCTAAGTGCGCGGATGGCGTTCGCTAAGTCTCGGCGCGAAGGCATGTTGGTCTCCTTTTTATTTTGTTATTTTAGTTGCGACATTCGATTACTCAAACATCACTCTGGCTGAGGCTGGTAAATACAAGGAAGACCAAAACCACACTCTCGTTCATTCAGACTGCTGGAATCGGTATCGCCTTGACACCCGAATGTAATGTAAAAAACCCGTGACCGAATTGCTCCGGCCACAGGTTTACACGCTAAGTTATTCCAAATTGGCGTGTCTTGATCTCATTTCTTCTTCTGCAATACCTTTGTCATGGATTACATGCGAAATTGTCGCTTCCAGGAAAAACAAGGTAGATAATTCAAACACAGTACCCATAGGCATGCCTTTGACTTTACCGTATTGTTCTGATCTGCCGATTTGCAAAGTGACATCAGCCATGTCGCCAATCGTTGAATCGTCCTTAGCCGAAATCAACACAATCTTTGCGCCGACTTCTTTGGCTTTTTTGGTAAAGGCAATCAACTGCTCGGTTTCACCGGAGCCGGAAATAATGATCAACAAATCGCCAGCTTTGATGCTTGGCGTAACAATTTCACCCACAACGCTAACGTCGTAGCCGCCATGCATCAAACGCATGGCAAAGAAATTGCCGACTAGCTTTGAACGGCCAGCGCCCGATATAAAAATGCGCTTAGCCTGATCCAGCATGTCCACCAAGGTTTTGTCATGCGAATCGGGTGTCGCTTCCAGAATCCCTGAGATTTTGTCAATAATTAACTGCTGATGCATGACTTATACCGCCGCCGCATCAACCAATTCACGGATTTCACGAGCTGCTTCAGCAGGTGAAGGAGCACCGTAGATAGCTGCACCAACAACGATGATATTAGCGCCAGCTTCAACGACTTGTTGTACAGTCGCTTGTTTGATACCGCCAGCAACAGAGATACGCACATTCAGACCCAAACGAGCGATATCGTTCAAATCGGTGAAAGGTGTATGACCGGCTGCTTGCGCGTCCAGACCAGTGTGAATACCAACGATTTGCGCGCCCAATTTGACAGACTCTCTTGCGCAGTCTGCTTTATCGGCCACGTTGATCAAGTCGATTTGAGTTTCAGCGCCGTGTTTTTTCGCAGCTTTGATAACGCCAGCGATAGTGGCCAAACCGGATACGCCCAATACGGTGCAGATGTCCGCGCCAGCAGCATAGAAAGCACCCGCTTCGTATTCGCCTGCGTCCATGGTTTTCAGGTCAACCAACAACAATTTGTCAGGGTAACGTTGTCTCAGTTCTTTAACCAGGTTGATACCGTTGTATTTAATGCAAGGAGTGCCGATTTCAAAAATATCGACATAGGGTGCTACTTGATCTGCCAACGCAACGGTTTGGTTGAAATCCAGTGAATCCAACGCCATTTGAATTAATGGTCTTGCCATGTGATGTGCTCCGAAAGTTTTAATTTTTAGTAATAGCCGATTCTTGCAAATTGCCACAACCCGCTAGGCTTGTCACGTACGTGTGATGCATTTGTAACTGTAAGGTAGAAATGGGATATATGTCAATGCTTAGCAACTGCGCGCAGCCTACAGGTTATGCGAACAAATTGTTACTAGACAAGTCCGCGGCGTAAGCTTAGGCTGAACAAAACCGCAGGCAAACCGAGCAAAATTCAATTTCAATTTTAGGATTCATCGCTTACGAACTGATAAATCTGGATATTTTTTTGGCTAATTGTCTATCCTCGCCGCAATAACACAGCATCCTTTAGCCTGATCACCAGCTCTCGACACCCAAATCGCAGCATTTTGCCTGCCATCGAAAAGATGAAAAAGTCATACCTCGATCTAATAACAACCGGAGAGGAACAGCTTGAAACGTCTCTTTTTTGCCTTATGGCCGGAACAAAACGCCAGGCAACAATGCGCGGCTTTAATCAGCCAACTAAACCGAACCGGAAAACCCGTTAAGGAAGCAAACTTACATGTCACCGTGTTGTTTTTAGGGAGAATTTCTGCAGAACAACAGGCCATAATCACCAGGGAGGCAGGAAAACTGCCAACACCGCTGATAACGTTAAATTTTGACCACCTGAGTTTCTGGAAAAAACCTGCCGTGCTATGCCTGACCGCCAGCCAATTCGATCAAAGCGTGTCGACATTAAACGAAAACTTGGCCCGCATAGCCAAACAACAAGGGATACCCATCGAAAACAGACTATTCAAGCCGCATGTCACTTTAGTTAAAAAGGCTAGTTCGGCAATCGATTTCGATTTCGCCCCCATACTTTGGCAATCAATAGGATTCTGCTTGGTAGAATCCTGCTCAGGTCCGGATGGCGTTGAATATCGAATTATCCAACGCTGGCCGGCAATTTAGCACCTCAAAACAGGAGACTGATCATGCCCTTTTTAAAATTGAACACCAACTCAGTGCTCGATACAGAACTGAAATCAAAATTGTTAGACGAACTATCACAACTGGTATCCAAAGAGACCGGCAAACCGGAGCGCTACGTCATGATTAGCATTGAGCAAAACGACGCCATGCTGTTTGCCGGCAGCACTACCCACTTGGCATATCTGGAATGCAAGAGCATTGGCCTGAGCAGTAGCCAAGCCAAAAACTTGTCTGCATCGATATGCCAATTGCTCAATACCCGGCTTTCAATCCCTCAGGATCGGATTTATATCGAATTCAGTAACTGTCCGGCTGATTTTTGGGGCTGGAACGGCTCGACATTTGGCTAAACTACCCGGACGTCGAATAAATACGATTCAGACAAAACAGACTCAATGAGTTGGCGCACCAAGCCCAAGCGCGCCAACTCAGTCGCCTTATTTTGATTTTTTAGGTTCTTGGGGCTTTTCCGGTTTCTCTGGCTTAGCAATTTTTTCAGCAGCAGCGGGAGCAGAATCCCCAAACAGAATATTCTTCTCATTCTGTTGGACGGTTTTCTCTCCAATTCCAGACACATTTTCCAGATCTTTCAATGTCTTAAAATCGCCATGCTCCTTACGGTATTGAACCACCGCCTCGGCCTTCTTCGGACCTATCCCGGTCAAAGCTTTGGAAATGGTTTCGGCATCGGCTTGGTTGATATTGATTGGCTCAGCAAATACGGCAAAAGAATACAGCATAAAAAGTACAAATAACTTTTTCATGGATTTTCTCCGATTGGATTTTAGGGCTGCCTGGACTAATCAGCACACACTAATCGGCTGACTTTTCAAGCTAGCCAATCTTAGCCTGTTCTTTAAATTTTACAATTCAAAAACAAAAATCCACTGATTAATCGGCGCTAGCCACAATCACAGCCCGAACCGGCGCCGGCAAGCCTTCACAAGTTAAATCCGGAGAATGCGGATCCAAAAATTCCGCCAAAGAATGAAACCGCATCCATTCGGTACTGCGCTGCTCCTCGACAGAAGTTTTGGAAACATCCGCTAGGCGAATATTTTTAAACCCGCAGCGGCGCATCCATAACATCAAAGCTGCGCAGCTCGGTAAAAACCACACATTGCGCATTTGCGCATAACGCCCCTCAGGCACCAAGACATGCTGCGCGTCCCCTTCAACAACCAGAGTCTCCAAAATCAATTCACCGCCAGCCCGCAAACAGCCCCTTAATTCCAGCAAATGATCGATGGGTGAGCGGCGGTGATACAACACCCCCATCGAAAACACCGTATCGAATAGCCCCATGTTGGGCGGCACATCTTCTATCCCCAGCGGCAACAGATAAATCGGCGCCTCACCGTGCAGCTTTCGGATCGCCTGGAACTGCATTACGCTGAGCAATGTCGGATCAATGCCAACCACCAATCGCGCTCCCGCACCGAGCATGCGCCAACAATGATAGCCGTTGCCGCAACCAACATCCAAAACCAAGCGATTTCGTAGCGGTGCGATCTGGTCTTTCACCCTGTCCCATTTCCAATCCGAACGCCATTCGGTATCGATGTCAATGTCGAAGATCCGATAAGGTCCTTTTCGCCAAGGATGCAACTGCATCAACTGTTCGCGCAAACCGGCCCGCATCTCATCGGAAATATCCTCTGCCTGACCTACTCTGACACTCTCCAACAAATCGACACTCGACGGCATCAAATCCGGCAAATCCTCTACCACCTGTTGCCAGCGCTTCAGATCGCCATGCGACGAATCCGCAAAAGCCGCCGCCAATTGCTCAGGCAAACGGTTTACCCAAACTTCGTCGCCGGCCGCCGCCAATGCTTGATAAAGACCTTGGTATAGCTTCATTTCAATGCAATCATCGAAGCGAAGTTGAAATACTGAAACCAAACTTCCGCGCTGGCGAAACCCGCCAACTTCAAGCGCTGTTGATGCGCGATAAAGGTTTCCGGAATCAGCACATTCTCCAAAGCGCTGCGCTTTTGGCTGATTTCCAGTTCGCTATAGCCTTGGGCTTTTTTAAATAAATGATGCATATCAATCTGCAAAGCCTGCTGTCTAACATCATCGAACGCCAGCTTTTCGGACAAAATCAAAATCCCGCCCGGTAACAAACCTTGATAGATCGTGGTCAAAAAAGCCTGCCGATCAGCCAGCGGAATAAACTGCAGCGTAAAATTCAGCACCACTACAGAGGCATTACTAATCGCAATATCGCGAACATCGGCACATAAAATTTCTATCTCGGCCCCACCGGATGCAACGGCCAGATTTTGCCGGCATTGCTCGACCATTGCAGCCGAACAATCCACGGCAACGATTCGGCAATTGTTAGTCGTGATTTGCTGATGCATAGCCAAGGTCGCCGCCCCCAACGAGCAGCCCAAGTCGTAGCAAACGCTATCTTGCTTGGCAAAACGCGCCGCCAATAGACCGATAGCCGAGATAATCGTGCTGTACCCGGGCACTGAGCGCTGGATCATGTCGGGAAAGACTTTGACGACAGTTTCGTCGAAAGCAAATGCGTTGATTTCGCCTAGCGGACTGGCGTACAGAGAGTCTTTAGCGGATTGCATACTGATGGTCATTCCCGGCTGCCCCTAAACGGCACACCCGGGAACACTAAGAGAGGGAAAAGCTTATGAATTATTTTTGCTGTTTAATGCTTCGGTATTGCGTTTAGCCAATTGGTTGATGACCTCTTGCAACGAACCGGTGCGCTCCACTTCGTTTTTGAAGCTAGTACGATAGTTGGTCACCAAACTGACGCCTTCGATCATGATGTCGTAAGCTTTCCATTGGCCTTTGACGTTCAGCATCCGATAGTTAACAGCGATAGGCTGCAAACCGGGTTGCAGCACTTCGGTTTTAATCAGGACTTTTCTTTCGTCTTCTTCCGGGGTGATCGGCAAAAACCGTACAGACCAGTCTTTAAACTCAAAGAAGGCTCGAGAGTAGGTTCTGATCAACAACACTTGAAACTCCTTTTTAAAGCTCTCCTTTTCCGCCGGCGAAGCATCTTTCCACATTTTTCCCAGCACCAGCGACGAAATCAGATCGAAATCCACATTCGGATAGATCACTTCCTGGACAAAGGCATTGATTTTTTGGAAATCATGCGGAAAGGCAGGATCCTGTAAGCGTTGCTTCAACTTGTTGGACGCATCCTCAATGGTGCGTTGCGGCTCGCTCAAATCGGCCGCGCTAGCGGGCAAGGACAAAAACATGCCGGCAAACAAGCTAAAAACCACAACAAATATAAAATGCATATGACGTTTGATATTCATAAAAACCATCTCAAAAAGGTATCGCCGGCTAATTTCAACCGCCTTCATTCGATACACTGCTAAAATAAAGGCCGAAGCGCTAACCCGGCTCCAGATTCCAGCCAGCCCATCGGGCCAGCGAGTACCCTATTATATTACTATGGAAGAGATGTCACACCCTAACGACTTTTTCCCGGCCACCCGGATGCGTCGCATGCGTTATCAGGCCTTTTCAAGGCGGCTGATGCGGGAAAATCGCTTAAGCAGCGACGACTTAATCTGCCCGCTATTTGTTATCGAGGGCAATAACAAACAAGAAGCCGTCACTTCCATGCCGGGCGTCAACCGATTATCCATCGACCTGGTGCTGCGCGAAGCCGAAACCTTATTAAATCTGGGCGTACCCGCCATTGCCCTATTCCCGGTAACGGATCCGAACAAAAAATCGTTAAGTGCGGAAGAAGCTTACAACCCTGACGGCTTGGCACAACGCTGCGTTCGGGCCTTGAAAGGCGCCCTACCGGAGCTCGGGATCATCACCGACGTCGCCTTAGACCCTTTTACCTCGCACGGTCAGGATGGATTGCTGAATGATCAAGGTTATGTCGTCAACGACGAAACCGTCGAAGTCCTTTGCAAACAGGCCTTGTCGCATGCCGAAGCCGGCGCCGACATCGTCGCCCCTTCCGACATGATGGACGGCCGCATCGGTGCGATCAGAGCCGTGTTGGAATCTCATGGCCATACCAACACCCGAATATTGGCCTATTCCGCCAAATACGCCTCCAGTTTCTACGGCCCGTTCCGCGATGCGGTCGGCTCGGCCGGTAATCTGGGCGGCGGGAATAAATACAGTTATCAAATGGACCCGGCCAATTCCGATGAAGCCTTGCGGGAAATTGCGCTGGATTTACGCGAAGGCGCCGATATGATCATGGTCAAACCCGGCATGCCCTATCTGGACATCATCCGCCGCGCCAAGGACCAATTCGGTGTACCGACCTTTGCTTATCAGGTCAGCGGCGAATATGCGATGCTGAAAGCCGCGTCGCAAAACGGCTGGCTGGACGAACAACAGGTGGTGATGGAATCCCTACTGGCATTTAAGAGAGCCGGCTGCGACGCGATACTGACTTATTACGCTAAATCCGCTGCCCAGTGGCTAAAACAACCATAACAACCAGACAAACGGACCCGGCATGAACGAAGACTTTGATTTTGATGACAGTCATTCGACTGACGATCCGCCCCAACAGCGCCGACGTTACTTCGGCCTGGAACAGGCGGTATTTATTCTGCTGGTCGTTTTATCGCTGACCGGCATCGCTATTACCGAATTCAACCCGCACGACGGCTATGGTTATTGGCTATTCATGGTGATCGTGTTTGGCATGCTGTCGATTTTCGTCTCCTGGCTACAAACCCGAACCAACGACAACGACTTTGGCGACATCGTCAAGGCCCAAGGGCTGCATTGGCTGCATACGCTGGTTGTGGTGATAGCCGCCGCATTGCTTAACAAATCCGAGCAGTTATCCGACAGAAGCGCCAGCCTGGTTATCTTGCTGATCCTGGCCTTAGCCACCCTGCTGGATGGCATCCGCATCGGCTGGCAATACAGCCTACTCGGTTTTTTCCTGGCAACCTGCGCGCTGATCGTGGCTTATTTCGAGAACTTTATGCCCATCAGTATAGGGCTGGGAGTGCTGGTGATAGCCTGCACTTTCCTCTGGGAATATTGGCGCAGCAAATACAGTACCGATGATGAAAATTGATAATTACGCGGTATTCGGCCAACCGATCAGCCACAGTAAATCACCGCGTATCCATAAATTATTTGCCGAACAAACCGGTCAACTGATGGACTATAGGGCCCAAGAGGTGCCTGCGGAAACTTTTGCCGCGGCTACCAGCCGTTTTTTTGCCGATGGCGGCAAAGGCCTGAATTGCACCGTCCCGCTCAAGGAACTGGCCTGGCAATATGCCGACCAACTGACGGAACGCGCTCGTCAAGCAAAAGCCGTCAACACCTTATTCCGCCAAGCGGACGACATCATTTTGGGCGACAACACCGACGGCATCGGCTTGCTTAACGACTTAACCATAAACCATGGCATCACACTGAAGGATGCCGAGATTTTGATTCTAGGGGCTGGAGGAGCCACACGCGGCATCGTCCCTCCCCTACTGGAACAGCAGCCGTCGGGATTGGTCATCGTCAATCGCAATGTGAGCAAAGCCCACGCAATTGCCGAGGATTTCGCGGCACTAGGCGCGGTGCATGCTTGCGATTACGCTAATCTTAAAGATCGCCAATTTGATTTGATCATCAACGCCACGTCGGCCAGCCTCAGCGGCGATTTACCACCTTTGCCGGCCGCACTATTGAAAGCCGGCGGCAGTTGCTACGACTTGGCTTACGCCAACCAAGCCACCGCATTTGTGACATGGGGCTTGGCGAATAAGGCCGCGCACAGCCTGGACGGCTTGGGCATGTTGGTAGAGCAGGCCGCCGAAGCGTTCTTTATTTGGCGAGGCGTGCGTCCACAAACCTCGCCGGTGATTGGCCTGCTAAACGCCGAAAGAGCATTAAACAACACGAACGGATGAAATTATTGACCGGGGCGATGTCCATGGTAACAATCTCCCCAAACCGCCCGCCATTAACGTTTACTGGAATACTATGAGTGGAATTAGAGCTTTTTTTGAAAAATCCCATGCTAAAGGCAAACCGCAGCGCGGAGGGCAACGCATTACGCCGGAAACTCTAAAACAGTTATTCCCCATCAGGAATTTAAGCGACGAGATATTACAAACTTTCGCCACTGAAAATCACGTCGAAACCCTGGCAGCCGGCAACACCTTGTTCAGCGTCAATCAACAGGCGACTTGCGCAATGTATTTGTTGCGCGGCACGGTGATTTTGGCCGATCACAACGGCAAAAGCTATGAAATATCGGCAGGCAGCGCACAAGCGAAATTCCCGATATGCAGCGGTATTAAGCACACCGCCACCGCCACCGCAAAAACCGAGATAGACCTGTTGCGGGTATCCCTGAAAATCATGCTGACGCCCAGCCGCCAAGACCACGGCAAATTATCTATTCCGGAAGAATTGCATCACAACCGGCTATTGAGCTTATTCGTCGAACATTTCGAAAATAACGACCACGAGATAGAAATCCCCTCATTACCCGAAGTGGCGATCAATTTGCGCAAAGCCATCCAAAGAGATGTCAACATCGACGAAGCCGTCAAGATTATCCAGCTTGACCCTGCCATCTCCGCAAAATTGATCGAAGTCGCCAATTGCCCGTTATACCTAACCAACGTGCCCGCGAAAAACTGCAAAGACGCGGTGGTGCGTATCGGCTTAAACGCCACACGCAACCTGGTAACGGCGCTGAGTATGAAGCAGATTTTCAAAAGCAAATCGCCGCTGATTAAAAATCATTTGGAAGATCTGTGGAAGCAAAGCCTTTATCTGTCCGGCCTCTGCCATGTACTGGCCAGCCACAGCATGCAGCAAAATCCGGAAAATGCCTTACTGGCCGGACTGGTCTGCGACATCGGCGTAATTCCCTTTCTAAGTTTTACCGCCAACTTACCACCCGAATACCATAATGACGCCGAAATCCTGGAAGCCATGCCCATCATCAAAGGCCCGGTCGGCGCCGTAGTGTTGAAGGAATGGGATTTTGCCGAAGAGTTCATCGACGTAGCCAAATCGTCCAGCGACTGGTTTCAAAACAGCGGCGATACCTTGACGGTGACCGATATAGTGGTCCTGTCCAGACTCCATGCCCTGATCGGCAAAACAGCGACCGCCGATTTGCCGGCGATTACCGCCATTCCGGCGGCGGCCAAATTGAAAAACTTCTCTTTGTCTCCGGAAAATACGCTGGCCATCCTGCACGATGCCAAAACTAAAATTCACGAAGCTTTGAGCATCTTTTCCTCCTAGCCGCATGATCTGGAAATTTTTAAAAAAATCCCCGGACAAAACGCCGACAGAGAGCAACCCCACTCCAGCAGCCGTCAACCAACTGCCCTTGAGCTATCTGCAAAAGCTCATCCCGCTGGGGGACTTACCGGCGGCGGACTTGCTGGCGATACCGGTGACCATGCGAAACTTTAACCCCGGCGACATCATATTTAACCGCGGCGCCGAGGCGGAACAATTAAGCTATCTCTACACTGGCAACGTCTATCTGGAAGCGAATAATGGCGCCGGTTATACGGTCGAAGCCGACACCTTTAAAGCCTGTTATCCTCTGGCAACATCCGGCGAACACGCCTTCAGCGCGATAGCCAAATCGCCTACCCAAGTCATCTACATGCCGCTGTCCAACTTGCAGCACAGCAGAAAACCCGTCAACAATCCGCTGATCAACCCGAAGAGCATTCCGCCCCAGCTGCGAAACAGCTTTTTTTTCGATAGCTTTTGCGATGCGTTCAGAGCCGACAACCTGCATGTTCCCAGCCTGCCGGATGTTGCCTTGCGCTTGCGTAGCGCCTTGCAAAAGGACATCAGCATCGCCGATGCGGTGAAGATTTTAAACCTGGACCCGGTTATATCCTCCAAACTGATTCAAGTCGCAAATAGCCCGATCTACCGCGGCAGCAACCCCATCACCAGCAGCCATGATGCCGTGAATCGGCTAGGATTTAAAACCACGCAAAACCTGGTTACCAGCATCAGCCTGCACCAGCTGTTCAGAAGCCGCAACCGGCAACTGAACAACATTATTCAGACACTTTGGAAACAAAGCATCCAGATTGCCAGCCTCAGCCACACGCTGGCCGGACTGACCCGAAAAGTAAACGCCGACGAAGCTTTACTAGCCGGGCTCATTCACAACATCGGCGCCTTACCGATTGTCACCTTTGCCGAAAGCATGGACATGTCGCGCTATACCGAAGAAGAATTACAGGCTAGCATCGCCTGCCTGCAAGGTTTGTTGGGCACCCATATTTTGAAAAAATGGCATTTCCCCGATAGTTTCCAGCAAATTCCCGTCAATACCACAAATTGGTACTTTGACGACGGCCAGGGCCTGCAACTCTATGACGTTGTGCTGTTAGCTAAATTTCACAGCCAACTCGGCGGCACCAATACCCAGAAACTGCCGCCACTCAACACCTTGCCTGCCTTTCAAAAACTGGACGATAGCGCACTGACGCCGGATATGTCTCTGAAGGCATTACAGGATGCAAAACAACAAATTGCCGAGGCCATCAACTTTTTCAGGACATAAGATGAATTGGTTTTCCAAGCTACTGGAAAAAAACACCACCGCCAACAAACCAAGCCGGAAAGCCTTGCCGTCTGGCGCAGAACCCCGGAGTAGCCTACCAACCGACAACTCAGTATCCAAACCCAGCAGCACTCATCAGCAAGCGCTTAGCGTCGCACAGCTGAAAAAATTCGCACCCTTACGCGATCTTGATGACGCCGCCTTAAGCTCATTACCGCATCTCAGCTTGGCCTACGCCAAAGGGGCAATTCTTTTTACCCTGGGGCAACCGACCAACAGCGTACTGTATTTGTTGGCAGGACAACTATCGATGCAACCGGATAGCGATAGCCGTTATCAAATCGACGCCGATTCCACGCTAGCCAATCTGCCGCTGAACAGCGGTAGCCGTTGCGGCGCTACCGCCACGGCGCTCAGCGATGTGCGTATTTTGGAAATCCCTATCCAACTCAACCGTTTATGGACAGATAAAAGTCAGGAAAGCGCCAATTGCGTGGAACTGCTCGATATTCAACTGCCGGAGCCGATCAACGGCAGCCGCTTTTTCAACAGCTTCGCCCAAGCCTATCGGGAAAACAAACTGCGCCTGCCTTCCTTACCGGATGTCGCCCTGAAACTAAAAGATGCGGTGCAAAAAGACATCGGCATCCGCGGGGCCGCAGAGATTATTCAGCTGGACCCGCCTATCGTGGCGAAATTAATCCAGGTGGCGAACAGCCCCTTATATGCCACGGAAATACCGATCAACAATTGCCATGACGCGGTAGCTCGCATCGGCCTGAATGCGACGCGGAATTTGGTGATGGGCATCAGCATGAAACAATTATTCAGTTGCACCGACCCGGAACTCATGAAAGGCATGCAGGCCTTATGGAAAAACAGCCTGTATGTCTCAAGTTTAAGCTTTGTCTTAGCCCAGGAGTGCAGCAACATCAACCCGGAAGACGCCCTGCTGGGCGGTTTGATTGCCGACATCGGCGCGATTCCCTTACTGCATTTTGCTGAACAATTTCCCGACGGCGGCCCCAGCTTTCAGGAACTAAAAACCGCGCTGCCCTATTTACGCGGCCCGGTCGGTGTGCTGATGCTGCACACGTTGGGTTTTCCCGAACAACTGGGCAACATTCCGCATCAAGCAGAAAACTGGCTGTACGACAGCGGCCCTGAACTAACGATGACCGACATCGTCATCCTCGCCAAATTGCACAGCTATTTCGGTTCCGGCAATGCCCGAGATCTGCCTTATATCAACTCGATTCCGTCTTACAGCAAACTAAATCACGGTAAACTCAACCCTGATTTTTCCTTGATGGTGTTGAAAAAAGCCCAAAATCGGGTCAACGCCGCCATGCATTTATTATCCTAATTTTCCCGATATTCATATCAGACTGGCTACCGACATGACCAATCCTTTGCTCGAAAACACCGAACTACCGCAATTTTCTAAAATCCTGCCCGAACACGTGGAGCCGGCCATCAGCCAGCTACTCACCGAAGCCCGGCAAACCATAGACCGGCAACTGCAAGCCGGCGGACCTTACACCTGGCAAAATCTGATCGAACCGATCGAAGCCGCCGAAGACCGCTTGAACAAGGCTTGGTCGCCGGTCAGCCACATGAATTCGGTAGTCAACAGTGAAGCGATGCGTGATGCCTACAATGCCTGCCTCGGCAAACTCAGCGAATACGCCACAGAAACCGGCCAAAACCGCGCCTTGTACGAGGCCTACCAAGCCATACGCGACAGCGCGGACTTTGCCAAGCTCGACCGCGCCCAACAAAAAATCGTCAACAACGCCCTGCGCGACTTTCATTTGTCCGGCGTGGATTTACCGCCCGAACAACAGGCGCGTTATAAAGAGATCAACCAGCAATTATCGAAACTAGCCAGTCAATACGAAGAACATTTACTGGACGCCACCAACGCCTGGCACAAACAGATTACCCATCTCGACGATTTGGCCGGCCTGCCGGAATCGGCTCTGGCCCAAGCCAAACAAGCCGCCGAAGCGGAAGGCAAGGATGGCTGGTTGATCAACCTGCAATTCCCGTCGTATCTGGCGGTGATGACCTACGCCGACAACCGCGAACTGCGCCGCGAACATTATGAGGCATTCTGCACCCGAGCCTCCGATCAAGGCCCGCATGCCGGGCAATGGGACAATTCCGAATTGATGGAACAAATCCTGGCGTTGCGCCACGAGAAAGCCCAATTGCTGGGCTTTAACAACTACGCCGAATATTCGCTGGCTACTAAAATGGCCAAATCCACCGACGACGTGGTGAAGTTTCTGGAAGATTTGGCCGACAAATCCTGGCGCCAAGCCCGCCGGGATTTGACTGAATTGAAAGAGTTTGCTGCCGCCGAGCACGGCCTAAACGACTTGCAAGCCTGGGACATCGGTTATTACTCGGAAAAAATGCGCCAGCACTTCTACCAATTGTCGCAAGAAGAAGTGAAAGCCTATTTCCCCGACAACAAAGTTGTGCCCGGCCTGTTTGCCATCGTCGAGAAACTCTATGGCCTGCAAATCAGCGAAATCAAAGACTTCGACACCTGGCACCCCGACGCCCGCTTTTATCAAATCCTGGATAAACACGGCCAATTGCGCGGCCGCTTCTTCCTGGACTTATACGCCCGCGCCAAAAAGCGCGGCGGCGCCTGGATGGACGACTGCGTCTGCCGTAAAAAAGTCGGCGATGCACTACAAACACCGGTGGCGTATTTAACCTGCAACTTTACCCCGCCGACTGGCAACGACCCGGCCTTGCTGACCCACGACGAAGTGGAAACGCTGTTTCACGAATTCGGCCACGGTCTGCATCACATGTTGACCCAGATCGATCACCTCGGTGTCTCGGGCATCAACGGCGTCGAGTGGGATGCGGTAGAACTGCCCAGCCAATTCATGGAAAACTGGTGCTGGGAAAAAGAAGCGCTGGGCTTAATCTCCGGTCATTATCAAACCGGTGAACCGCTGCCCGATACGTTGTACGACAAAATGTTGGCGGCAAAAAACTTCCAAGCCGGCATGATGATGGTGCGGCAACTGGAATTCAGTCTATTCGATTTCAAGATGCATCGGGATTACGCTCCGGCCAAGGGCGGACAAATTTATACCATCCTCAAACAGGTGCGTGACCAGGTAGCCGTGGTCAAGGTACCGGAATTCAACCGTTTCGCCCATAGCTTCTCGCATATTTTCGCTGGTGGTTACGCCGCCGGTTATTACAGTTACAAATGGGCGGAAGTGTTGTCGGCGGACGCATTTTCCTTGTTCGAAGAGAAAGGCATTTTCGACCGCGATACAGGTGAGTCTTTCCTGCACAACATCCTGGAGCAAGGCGGCAGCAGCGATGCGATGACCTTATTCAAAAACTTCCGCGGCCGAGAACCCAATATCGACGCCCTGCTCAGACATAACGGTATCGCCGCGTAAATGTTTCCTGGATTGCCTTGATGCTCGTCATCAAGGCAATCGAGTTTTTCAGGAGCGAAAATGAAAAACTGCCCGCAATGCGGCCAGCCCAGGTTGGGCGAGGCATTTAAATGTCCGAGTTGCGACGTGTTTTATTCCCAGCTCGACGAATTGCTGTACGCAGAACAGCAAAAGCAGGAAAGCCTGACGCTAAAAGGTACGCTTAAACGCATTCGCGCCGCCGAAGACCGCCCACAAGCCCTGAGAGCTGCGTTGAAAACCCTGTGGTTCAACACGCCCTTAAAAACCAAGATCGTGATTTGGACCTTAATCGCGTTCGTGTTTGTGCTGGTGGTGCCGGTTTTTTAATTGCTTAAACCGCTCAGGGACTAAAAGCTAACCCATAGCCCCTATCGTTATTCCCCACTTAATCTTCTTTAGGTGCTGCGGGTGCGGGTTCCGTTGGCGTATTGGTCACGGTTAGACTATTGGCATCCAGCTTCAGTAACACCGCATTGTTCTGATGAGCCTTCAACTCGGTCAAAGTGCGCCAGCCGGCATTATCCAATTTACGAAAAGCCGCAAAAAACCCTAATACCCGGGTATCCGCAGCCGGCTCGATCCGCAAGGATTTGTTCTCGCCGGGCTTTATCACCAACTCTTGTTTGCGTACCAGATCGGAGGCCAAAGTAGCCTGCTCTTTATCGAATATGGCAAAAAAATCGGCACCGTTAAAACCACTTTTCTCCCGCAATTCGTAAATTCTTAACACCACCGGCGAGGCTTTACCGTCGGCGTCGGGGTTAATTGAGGCGGTGCTGTTTAGCGTTAGCTCAACGACTGTTGGCGGTGGCGGAGCCGGTTGCTCAGGCACCTCTGCGCACGCAGCCAACAACGAGGCAAAAAAAACTGGCAGTAATCTGGCTAACAACATACGACTATCCCTTTAAAAATTAGTTAACGCCATTCTGCCATAGGCACACAGTCACAGTACAAGGATTCATTTCCGGTAATTACTCGCCCGGCGTCGGCTAGTTTTTCAACTTGGTTAGATGCGGTTGCGCTGGCTCAAGGGCGCCGTAGCGGTATTGCGTCGTGCCATTCGGCGTTTGGGCGCGAATCAGGCGGTTGTCGCTATCGTATTGGTAGCGGCTGACGCGCTATTCTTCGATCAGGTTGTCGGCCGTAGCGGGAGAAGCGTTTTGATTCAACACTTGGCAACACGTCACCGCGTAGGATTACGCTAACAGTATCTACACTGGATGTTCTGTCCCGTACCCAGGAAATACTTTTTTCTTTAAAAAATCGTCGTCCTTGCCGGTATCAAAAAAATGAAGCAGGCGATCTCTAACATCTACATCACCCCACATATTCGTCAATTGATATGTCTCTATAATTTCCTTATCGGCTGGAAGTGATAGGTCTTCTTGCACCACTCGCCCCGCCGTTGTGCTGATATTTCCTGCCGTACCAATATCGATAAGGTTCCCTCCCTTGAAGGGGTAACCTCCATCAAAATTAAGCTTGGGCTTTATCCAGTATGGTTCACAGGACGCGGCGCTCGGCTTAACATCTTTATCGGAAACTTTTTTGTCAACCAAATTATGTAACACGATATTTCCAATAAATAGCGTAAATATTGGATCGACTTCGTTTAAATCAATATTATGCCAATTGCCATCGCCACTAGTAATATTGAAAAACCGCATGGCAGCTCGACCCAACATTTGCCCCAACGTGTAAAGGTCCTCGCGAAGCTTAAGACTGACAACATTATTATGTTTCCACACGATTCTTTTAGCCATTTCTCGATCTCATTGTTTCCGGGTTGGGTGACGATGTGGCCGGCCTTAGCGCGTTTTTCTTCGCTCAGGTTGCCGCAAGGCTTTGCTGATTCAGAATTTCGTTATGAATCAGCTTCCCTGCATAGGATTACACTAAAACTAATAGAGCCTAAGCGGGCTAAGATTTTCGCAGAAATGTCTCTGGCTCATCTCTTACTGCCACAATAACGTTCCGCACAACATCTTCAACGCCAGAACTATCCGTTTTATATTTATTAAGTACAAAAACCACACCTTTAGCAACGTATGGCAGCACATACGACACTTTATCTACAAAATCTACAATTTCTTTATATGGAATATAAATAACAAATTCAGCCGCCGGCTTTTTTCGCACCAAAGTCGGCCCTTTTACATTAAGCTCATCGGTCTTACGAGTTGCGGAAATAATAAATACTAATTTGAAATCAGAATTCTTAAATACTGTATTAAAGTGTAAAATTTCCTTTCCAAGAGTATCTAGTTCTTCTCGCAATCTTTTAAGCAACAAGCTCGGCAAATCAAAGTCCGCATTTAATTCCACATATATTTGACCAAACTCAATATTCATCATCACCCGCAATCTCCTTTGGGTTTAAAGCTTCTTTGATTACCTTTCGGCACCGAGCCGTATTTTCCAAGTGCTCTTCTAATTTTGCCGTCTCAGCCGCTTTTGATTCTGACGTTGAAGCATCCCCCTTCTCAATCACCTTGCTTTTCAGGTTTTCCCTTCCAAACTGATCGGCAAGTTTTCGGTCTTGCTGGTATAGGCGTATGGGCAAGCCACTGGATTATGTAACCTTATTAAAATCAGCTTTTTCTTACCAGAAAACTCTACTTTGAAATCCTACTTTTTTTCAGGGCTACTACCATACCTTACCGCGTTTTCTTCGATCAGGTAGCCGGCCATAAGCGAGCGAAGCTTTTTGATCCAGGATTTGGCGATATTTCCTGTGTACGATTACGCTAATTATACCTACCCGGGCTATTCGGGATATTCCGATTTACGGATACGGCGCCATTTCCAATATACGCTGCAAGACTTCATTTATACCAGAGCTATCCTCACTATATTTATCAAAAATACTTACTAATCCACATTGAAGGTTTTCGACAATATAAGAAAACTCATCATAAGAACTATCGAATTTTTTATAAGGAATATGTAATACAAAATCAACGCGCTTATATCGATTAAAAAATGTAGGCCCCATGACTAAAGGCTTATATTTTTCGCGCGTTGCCGAAATAACAATACCAAGCTCAAAATCTTGTCCTTTGAACTTTTCCTTAAAATAAGTTATTTCCTTATCCAACGAGTTTAATCCTTTACGCAACTCTTTCATAACAAAACCGGGTATTTTATAACTGACATCAACTTCAGGATAAACTTGACATGTAGATATATTCATTTCGTCAACAACCCTTGTTTTTTTTGGCTTAAAGCTTTTTATTACCTTCCGGTGCATTACCAGTCTGATCAAAATACTCTTGTAATTTCTTAGCCTCCACGGCTTTCGCCTCTTTTGTCGTAGACATACCTTTGTCAACACCCCTAACAGTATCTGCGCGCACTACAAACCCTTATCAAAAGACATATTATGCGCTTTTGCATAACCATATATTATCTTAAAAAAGGAATCAAAACTATCAGCTACCCTGTATAAGTTGCCACACTCGCTTACCTCTTCAAAAAAATAATTTTGTTTACTATCATCGCTATGCAAATGAGTTCTATCCCAATAATATACACCCGAAAATTCACCACAAACCACTAACACATAAAAGTTATCACCAGGATCGACCCCGATAATAATACTGTTTTTAATAAAAAATATTTCATCCAAAAAATTATCATTCTGCCCTTTGAGATCAAATATTTTGTTTTCAATCATGTAACCAAATAGAGCGTTAAACGCGACACTATCATCATCAACACCATGATATTCAATATTACAATAGTCTGGATATTTAATTAAAAAACCGTTGTAATCCGACAAAAATTTTTTGTAATCTACTGGTAACTTAATATCAAAATAATCTTCCAGACTGGCGATTTCAATATCGCTTAGCCCGGCACCATACAGTATAGGCATTTATTTACCTCTCTTTACACCCACTTTTACTCATAGATACACTGCCTCTATGAGTAAAACTCCTATGTATAATCTTCATATTCATCAGATTCGACAAGCTGGTTTACAAACCATTGAAAAGATACGCCTAACTTGTTTTTTGCCTTCTCATGATTTTGTTCGTTATTCAGCGCTTCATCCCATCCGTCAACCGCATAAAAGTAAACTTCGCCAGATGTATCGATGCAAAAGTAATTTCCCCCATGATCAATGGCAAACGGCATCAATCCATTGGGCATTACATTCTTTGCAACCATCAGTAAATAACTATCTTCCAAAGTCCGCTCGGTTCCAACCGGGAATTTTATAGGCAAAAATTTTTTAACCCATAAAGAACAGCCATCCTCCAAAATCCAAAAACTATTTGAAGGTATACCGCCATTATGTATTAAATAATGATTGACCAATTCTTCCGGCAAAACGAGATCCAACTGTTGCTGAATATCTCCAATATCTTCCAGAGATAAATTCGCTCCACAATTCGAAAAAATCATTCTTAGCACCCCCAATAATTCTCAAAATGCGATTCTGAGCATTTCTTTTACATCGCGATCTCCCTTAGGACTGTATTTTGGTAATTTATTGGCCTCATTCTCAGTGATCGATTCTTCATTACCAAAAACATCAATCTTTTTCCATGAATTAGTAGCGCCATAACAAAAATAGGCATTGTCAGACTTAGGCATCTGGAATCCATCTTGTTGAGCAACAATACGCCAGTCCCCCTCTAACTTCTTATCGAACAAACCATACGAATCAAGAATAATAGGTGAATTAACCCGCTTCAAGTGCCTAATTATTTCCTCGCTCAATTCTGTTGAATGCAGAATTTCATCAAAAACCTCCGCTAAATGACCAAAGTCTATCTTTATTACTGCTCATAAAGAAAGTATTGTCACTCGCCAGCATATTGACATTCTGGGTGTCTG
>NZ_PIZT01000026.1:0-16504 GCF_002834115.1 Methylomonas sp. Kb3
TTTTCCTTTAGCCGATCAATTATTGCATCTGATACCGGATCAGGTCGCGTCCCAACTGGATTTAAATCGCTTCAATGCCATTATGCTGATGACCCATAACGTCGAATACGACCAACGCTACTTGCAAGCCATCGTCCAGTGTCGGGCGGCGTTTATCGGTCTGCTGGGTCCGGCGCATCGCAAACAACGATTACTGCAAAGCCTGGGCGACGATGCCGCGCTGATGGCCGAACGGGTATTCGGTCCGGTCGGTTTGGACATCGGCGCGCAAACGCCGGAAGAAATTGCGTTGTCTATCGTGGCGGGCATCCATGCGCAGCTCAACGGCCGCAGCGGCTTGCAATTAGGCTATGACGTAGTCGCTATCAAGCATGAATGCAGCCATAGCCAAGCCCAGTAAATTCGGTGAGGCCGGAGTATAAGGCTAAATTTGGGTTATGCGAGCGGGGCCTGACGACTAAGACGACTCCAACGCTTGCGCCAGATAATCGGTTATGCCGAGCCAATGTTTGCGCAACGTTGGCTCGTCGTAATTTTCCTCGCGCCCATCCAGATCAAGGACAATAGCATCGCCTCGGGCCATGAACACCGCAGCCAGATCTTCCACCGGCCCCGCCGCCAAGGTATGAGTGAGGGCTCGGCAGGGTCCGAAACGCGACGGTGGCTCGAACGGCATGACATTGATTTCGGTGCCCAGTAGGCCGCGCGGATAACCGGCATCTTCCAGATCGAATTCCAAATGCTCGAAACGGTAACGTTGATGTGGTCTATGTCGGGCTAAATCCCGGCGCAGGCGGCGAGCCGCATTGGCTAGATCCAGTTCTTCGACCTGCCGGAGCGGCAAGGGCATGACGTTCATGGCGCTGCACGGAGTGCGGGCAACCGCCCCCGACGCGCGAAGCATCGTAGTCAGGCCGAGTACCGTGTCGCGACCGTAACCGTATCGGGCCAAATAGCCGGCAAAACCGGCAATCAATAACTCCGGCCAACTCAAATCCAGCTCCAGCGCACGGCGCTTAAGGCTTAGACACACTGCGTCCGGCAAGGCCCCTCCGATTCGGCGGCCGCGGCCGATTCCGGGCGTGGGATGGGGTGACAGGGACTTGGGTTGCAACCCGGCTAGTTCGGCGAGCCAATATCGGCGGTCGTCCTCACGATCAAACGAATTCTGATAGGCCTGATCGGCTTCCAAAATGGCGTCCAGGGTGCCAAAAGCAGCCGCTGCCAAAGGCTTGCCGGATAGCAGCGCCTCGTAGTAAACGGCAACTCGCCGTGCAATGAGCTGGAAGCCGTAGCCGTCCAGCAGTAGGTGGTGCGCGCGATGTAGCCAGACGTGGCGCTCAGCCCCCCGGCGATAGAGCTTATGCTCATAAAGATAGCCGGCGGCGGGATTGAAGGCTTGTTGTAGTTGCACGAACAGTTCGGCCATGAATGCCGTCTGGCTAAGCTGTTCGGCGGGCGCTACCGCCAAAGTCGGCGGGCTATGCTCGACGCGCTGCTGCCGATAAGTCCCGTCCATCTCGACGATGCGGACCTGCAGCGCGTCAGCTTCGCGCAACGTGGCCTGCAGGGCTTGTGTAAACAATTCGTAATCGAGTGGGCCGTCTAGTTCGGTGTATTCGGCGGCATAAAAGACGCTGGCTTCGCCGGCGAGTTGTTGGCCAAGCAGGACACCTGTCTGTGCTTGGGTTAAGGGCAGACCGGGTTGATCGCGTATCATCGTCTGTCTGCCTTCGCGGCGGCAGAGTCTTGCCACAAAGCGTGCCAGGCTCTCAGTGTCGGCAACGGCGCCAACTCTGCGAACTCGGCAGCGAATCCGCGTTGGCGCCAACGCTGCATCAATGTCATCAGCGCCAGCGAATCCAAGCCCATCAGCAATAGATCGTCGTCATCGCCCAATAGAGCCGGGTTGATTGCCATCGCTTCCGCAATTTCGCGACGTAATGCGTCCAGGCTGGGACTAAGCGATTCCAAAGCGACCATTGCATCGCGGCTGCTGAGAACGCATGCGCAACGCCCGGCGGCATAGCGCAAGGCTTGTTCGTGCTCTTCGCGTGAAAAATCGGCCAGCGCATCGCCAACCAAAAAGGCTTGGATATCCAGCATGAAGGCTTCCGCAGCCGTCATCAGACAGCCAATATGGGCATAGACGCCGCAAATCACCAGCTGATCGCGCCCCAGCGCGCGCAGGTGCGTCTCCAGGTCGCTGCGCTTGAAAGCGCTGTAGCGCGCTTTCGGGAACACCGTGTCTTCCGGGTTGGGTGCAACAGCATCGACAATACGTTCCAGCGCCGGATCGTTCGCTAAGCCGGGCCCCCAAAAATCGTTGAGCAGCCCGCGCTCGGTCGGCGCCTGTCCGCCGCGTTGCGCCGTGTACATAACCGGCATGCCGGCAGAGCGGCAGGCGGCGATCAGGTCGGTGCAATTGCGCAGCAGCGCCGGGATCGGCGGCTGGGATGGTTCGAAAAAATTCAGAAAATACTGTTGCATGTCGTGCACGAGTAATACGGCACGGCTTGGGTCCAAGCGCCAGTTCGCTTTTCCGGTGGGTAGTTGTTCTGGAAGGTCGTATGGCGGGATGCGGGGTATGCTCATGTCGGTGTTCGTGTCAGGTTAAGCGCCAGCGCCCGCAGCTGCGGTTTCGCAATTTTGCCTGGCGCGGTAAGCGGTAAGCGGTCAATGAATTCGATTCGGTCGGGAATTTTATGTGCGGCCAGTCCGCAGTGATCGCGTAAGTGCAATTTCAGCCCTAGAGCGATTCGCGCCGGCGCTTCCTCCGAGTCCGGCTCGGCCAATTCGACGAAGGCGTAACTGCGTTCGCCCAGGCGTGCGTCCGGTATAGCCACCAGCGCCGCGTTGCGTACGCGCGGATGGCTGAGCAAATGCTGCTCCACTTCTGCGGCGGCAATCTTTTCGCCCGCACGGTTGATTTGATCTTTGCTCCGGCCCATCACCTGTAAACTGCCATCGGCGCGGCGCCTGACCAAATCGCCGGTACGATAAAAACCGTCCACGGTAAATGCCTTGCGGTTATGCTCGTCGGCGCGCCAATAGCCTCGAATGGTATAGGGACCGCGGGTCAGCAGATGGCCGGTCTCGCCGTCGGCCAGCACTCGGTCCTCGTCGTCGACTATGCGGATCTCGTCGCCGGGCGACATAGGCCGGCCCTGGGTTTCCAGAATGACATCGGGATCGTCGTCCAGCCGAGTGTAAGTGACCAAACCCTCGGCCATGCCAAATACCTGCTGCAGTGCGCAACCGAACACCGGTTTAATGCGGGCGGCGACTTCCGCTGCCAGACTGGCGCCGCCCACCTGGACCAGGCGCAGACTGCCAAGCGGAGGACGCAGACTTGTAGCGCGCTCCAGCCACGCCAAAAGCAGCGACGGCACCAATGCTACATGGCTGACCGCTTCGGCGGCGATCAGCATAAAAGCTGCGTCCGGCTCTGGTCGAGTCAACAACACGATGCGGCCACCGGAATATAAGGTGCCCAGCGTGCCGGGCGAACTTAACGGAAAGTTGTGTGCGACTGGCAAGGCCGCCAGATACACGGTAGCGGCGTCGAAACCGCAAATATCCACACTGGTCCTGACACTGTAAAGATAATCGTCGTGCGTGCGCGGAATCAGCTTGGGCGTTCCGGTACTGCCGCCGGAAAGTTGTAACAGCGCTACCGCTGCTGGGTCCTGGTCCGGCAGCGCCAACGGCTTCACATAAAGGCTTTGCAAAGGTACGAATTCCTCCGCCGCGCCGGCCACGATCACGTGGCGCAAACACGGTGCCAATGCCAGTGTTTCCCGCGCTAGCAAGCGGTAATCGTATCCGTCGTGGCGATCCGGTATCACGTAGGCGGCGGCTTCGGCCAGCTGGCAGAACGCGGCGATTTCGGCGCGACGATGCCCAGGCAGCGCCAGCACCGGGATCAGACCGAGGCGAAAACAGCCAAAACACACCGCAAAAAACTCGGCGATGTTGGGTAATTGCACCACTACACGTTCGCCGGTGCGCAAACCCAATTGCGCAAACCCGGTCGCCAACTGATCGGCCCGTTCGTCGAGCTCGCGGTACGACCAGCGCCGCGCGCCGCAGACCAATGCGATACGTTCACCGTAGCGCTGCGCCGATTCGCGTAACAAAGCGCCCAAGGTTTGGTTTTGCCACCAACCCTGTTCGCGATAGGACCTGACCAACTCGTCCGGCCACGGCGTGAAATCGGATGCCGTCATACGCCATCCCCCTGCAGTGCGTCCAGCAAGGTGCGAAATTTGGCCGAGGTTTCGGCCACTTCCCGCCAAGGTTCGGAATCCGCGACGATGCCGGCGCCGGCGAATAGCTTGGCGCGATTGGCTTCGATTTCCGCGCAACGTATCGTCACTGCCCATTCACCGTCGCCGTTGGCGTCGCACCAGCCCACCAGGCCGGTGAACAGGCCGCGATCAAAGTCTTCCAATTGCTCAATGGCTTGGCGAGCCAGATCGCGTGGTTCGCCGCATACGGCCGGTGTCGGGTGCAAGGCTATGGCCAAGTCAAAGGAGCTGGGGGCATAGTGGCTTAATTGTCCGCAGATCCGAGTGGAAAGATGCCAGACGCGGGGCGTCGCAATCAACTCCGGAACCGGCGGCACCTCTAGGGTGCGGCAATAGGGCCGCAAGGTGTCCGCTACGGCAGCCACCACTAGCGCGTGTTCGTGGCGGTCCTTGGCAGAGTGCAACAAGCGGCGGGATCGCGCCAGATCCTCGCCAGGGTCGATGCTGCGCGGTTCGGTACCGGCAATTGGATTGGCCAATACCTGTGTGCCTTTGCGCCGCAACAATAGTTCAGGACTGGCACCTATCAAGCGGCGGACACCTCCCGATACAGTGGGCAAATCGACGGCAAAGGTGTAACCGGCTGCATTGCGCGCCGCCAGATTGCGTAACACGCCGGCCTGATCGACATCGCTCTCGCCCACCACTTCCAGCATTCGGGACAGCACGACTTTTTTTAAGGCTGATTGCCGTATCAAGTCCAACGCTTGTTGCACCTGTTGGGCATAGACCGCCGGTGTTGGCCGCTCTTGAGTTACAGAACTGCGTATGGTCGCTTTCGTCCTGGCTATTGCGTGGCGCGTGAGGCGGCCCGCCGTTGCCATTTGCTGGGGAATAAACAATACCGGATCGGCTTCGGGAGCAAACGGCAGCGCGCCCACCGCAATAGCCGGCGTATCGTCTTTTTGCCTGACATCGGCGAACAAACGTTGCAGAGCGGCGGCTGTCGGCTCTCCGGGATGGCGGGTTAACCTAGCCCGGATGCCGCTACCAAGCAGGGTACGCTCGGGAGAGCCCAAGAAAAAACTGGAGCCGGCGCCATAGCGATGCAGCAGCTCAATTGCCGTGGGCTGTTGGTCGCCCATCCGCTCGGTCGTGGCGGCGTTTACGGAAAACAACTGACTTGTGTCGGTATACATAGGGGTTCAGAACTCCAGTCTGGTTGAAACTAGTACGCTACGGCCGGGATTTTGCAGCGGCGTAATGAATCCGACTGCGGTACCGGCGGTGTAGCGATCCGTATAGTCTTCATCGGTGAGATTGTTGACTTCGGCGCGCAGCGTCAGGCCGCGGTAAAAATTCGGCTGCCATTGGGCAAATACGTTGTAGGTGTGATAGCCGTTGAGATCGCGATTGCCCGAATCCTGTGCGAAGCGGTACTTCAGGGCGATTTCCGAACTTACCCCGGTTTTTATCCCTAGTTCCGACCACGCATAGGCGGCGTGCAGCTTGATGATTTCGCCGACGGGCGAGCCTAAGTAGAACGCCAGTGTGCCGAGTTGAGAATGATCGTAGCTGACTTCGGTGTTGGTGTAATGCGCGCCGAAATCGGCATTTGCGCGTTGATAGCCTACGCCTAGATTCAAGCCTTCGGTTTTGACTGCCGGGCCGTTAACCCGGACGAAACTGTCGTCGCCCTCTTGATATGCCGGCGTATTTTGGATTCGGGTCGAAAACACTTCGCCCTCAAACTTGACGCTTGCCAAGCGGTAACTGAGCCCGGCCTTGGCGTTGGTGGAGCGTTGCGCCGCAAGATCGGCGGAATAAGCCGAATACGGCATGGTGTGGAAGAGTGCTGCTTCGGCCAGTTGGATGCCGCCGAAGACATAGGAATAACTGCCGTTCAGCGTCAAGTCTGGCAAGGGCGTGATGCCGATAGACACGTTGGGGCTGGCGCCGGTATTGTCGAACAGTTTCCGGTCTACCGATTCGAATTCTTGAGAATCAAGACGGACGCCGCCGGAAAATTTAAGCCAGTCGGCGGGCTCACCGCGTAATTGCGCGAATCCGCCTAAATTTCGGGCTGTTTCGGTCATCGAAGCATCGCGAAAGTTATCGGTTAGCGCCCGATCCTGATAAAAATCCATGCCGGCGCTGAGTTCGCCCAACGGCGTTTTAATGCGGTTCAACGCCGTCGCCCCGAAGCTTTCGATGGTGGAATCGAAATAGCCGGGACGAAATCCGCCGTTCGGATTCGGTCGGGAAAGCGACGTATCGTTATAGTAAAAGCGAACCTCCGGATCGTAAAACTTGCTCGGCTGCCGGGTGCTGTACTTGAAGTTCGCGGTATTGCGGTTGAAGATATTTTCCGACAATAAGGTCTGACCACGCACTGCGGCGAAATTGGCGCGGAACGGTCGAATTTCGTCGTCTGAAAGATGCTGAGCCGAGGCCTCGAAACGGTGTCCGCCCTCCGCGGTGTAGGCTAGTTTTCCTAAAGCGCTCAACAGGTTGGTGCCGGTGCCCTGGACTGGATCACCATTGCCGGCGTCGTAGTTGCCGCCTTCGGCGTGCGAGGCATAGCCCATGGCTTCGACATTGCGATACCGCCCGTAGGCAGCGCCGGATTTGGTAAAGGTGTCTAGGGTGCTGGCGAAGCCGCCGCTTAAAAACGCACCGTAATCCCGTCCGGGCTGCAACATGTCATCGACGTCTTTGGTTTCGTAGCGCAAAGAGCCACCTAGCGCGCCGGGGCCGGCGTCCGCCGCTGCTACGCCGGCATCCACGCTGACCGCTTTTAGCACGCCGGGGTCGATCAGTAGGTTTGCGTTGTGATGCCATATATTGTTTACCTGCCGGGCACCGTCGATCTGTACGTTGAGATTGGTTTCCTCGATGCCGTTGACAAACACCTTTTGAGATGTCGCGGTAGGGCCGCCGACGCCGACCGAGATATTTTTTTCGAATACGTCCTTGATCGACGTCGAGGGTGTGTCTTCCACCGTTTCGGTGTCTGTATCAGTTTTGACCGCTTTACCGGTCACGTTAATCGTGTCCATGACGACAGTCTTATCCGTGTCCGTTTCATTTGAGCCGGCCACCGAGTATTCGGTTGCCGCGAGTAAAAAGAAAGTTAAGGGGAGGGTAAGTTTCGAACCGACAGGGGAGCTGGTTTTCATGATTGGTCTTCAAATAAGAATGATTTACATTAACATTAGTGGCTGCTATTATCCGACTCAAAGCAAATACGTGCGTTTGCGGGGGAACCGAATTCCTTTGCGGGCCGCGCAGATGACGGCTTGGAACATCATTTATGAATCACTCGGGCAAAATCCTATGAATCGGCTATCAACTATCACCTCATCCAAGATCGATTGCTCGGCCCTGTCGCGACCGGGTCTAAGCACCCCTGGAGGTGCGGCTGTATCCTTGGCTCCCAGTGGCTCCCCGATAGTCAGTGGTCGGCTGCGGGAGTTTCAGCTGCAGCCCGATTTGTCGCTGTACGCGTCAGATGTGCGGGACGAACTCGATATGGAAGTGACGGGAATGTTGCAGCCGGGGTTGTTGATCGTGTTGCCGCTGGCTGGCGAAGCGGATGTAAGCTACGGCGATCAACGTTTTCTGCTAGGCGCAGGCGGCGATCATCGCGGACTGGTCGTCGCTTTAAGTCGGCGCGAGTGCTTTTCCCGTCAGTTGCGGCGCGGCGCCCGGCGGAAGGTGGTGAGTTTGGCATTCGGTACCCGCTGGCTGGCCGAGCACGAACACGTACTATCCGCACACCCGGGGCTGAACCACTTGCGCGCTACCCATCTGGCGGCACAACAGTGGCGATTGTCTGCGCGCTTGCGGACTTTGGCGGCTAGCGTGTTCGAATTGTGCGCCTCCGGCACGCCGCTGATGAGCCTATGCTTGGAAAGTCGCTGCTTGGATATTGCCGCCGAGTCCTTGGGGGCGCTGACGGACGGCCGCCGGGAGCCGGAGTGCGTGCTTAGGCCGCGCGAACGGCGGCGATTGGCCGAATTTTGCGCCTTTCTCGATAGCGGAGAGGGCGACGGCTGGTCGATGCAGGCCTTGGCCGAGCACATCGGCATGAGTCCCAGTACCCTGCAGCGCTACTTTCGCCAATACACCGGCAGTAGTGTGTTCGCGTATCAGCGTCGCCGGCTGCTGGATCATGCGCGCCACGCATTGGAATGCGACGGTGTCTGCGTCAGCGAAGCGGCGCATTTGGCCGGTTACACCAACGCCGGCAACTTCGCAACGGCTTTCCGGCGCCAATTTGGCACTCCCCCTGGCAGCTTGCGCGCTCGTTGTTAAGCTATCTTTGCAAAAAATGCATGCTGTTTTGCCAGCCGTTCAATCCACGGCCCCGCGTCCCAGTTAGCCCGTGGCCGACCGTATAATCCCACGTCAGCTTAACCACTCGATTTTTTGCATGACGACCCTTAGTACGCATCGTAGCCGGTCTACCCGCATCCCTCAGCGCTTAACTGTACTGGAAACACTCAGTTTGGGTCCGCGTTTACGCCGAATCCGTTTTTACGGCGAGGCCTTGCAAGACATCGCGCATGCGGGGCCAGGCGCGCATCTCAAATTGCTGCTACCTGTTTCAGGCGCGAACTCGACCGGCGACGCGCAGTGGCCGGACGGCTTCCGGTCCGTAGCGCGTGCCTATAGCCTGCGCCGCGTCGATTTTGCCGAGAATTTGCTCGATGTCGATTTCGTGCTGCACGGCGACGACGGTCCCGGTTCGCGCTGGGCCATCCGTGCCGCAATCGGCGACATTATCGGTCTTGCGAGCGTGGGCGGTCCCCCGTTGTCGAGTGCCGCGGCCGATTTTCATTTGTTGGCCGGCGATTTAACCGCCCTGCCGGCTATCGCGGCGGTACTGGAAGCCCTACCGGCCACTGCAAGCGGAGCGGCCTTGATCGAAGTGACTGACGCGGCGGATCAACTGGTGTTGCAGCATCCGCCGGGCGTGCAGTTGCAGTGGCTGTATTCGCACGCTCCGAGCCCACTGACGGGCGCCGTCCGCCAAATCCGTTGGCCGGTGGAGGCACGGGTATTCGCGACGATAGCCGGCGAGAGTGCATCTGTGCTCGCCATTCGCCACTACCTGCTGCGCGAACGAGGTTTGCCCCCCGCGTCCCTGTACGCAGTGCCCTATTGGTGTCGGGGGTGGAGTGAAGAGGATTACCACGACGAGCGGCACCGCTGCATGGATGGGAATACATGAAAAGACCTATGTTCAGGGCAAGGATTTTGCTGATATTACTATTAGCAGCATGCGATGGCCCGCCGCCTGCTGTGCCGGAACAGGGGGCTCGTGAGTTAATCGATGCCATCGGCCGACCGGTAAGCGTGCCACAAGCGGCGCAACGTGTGGTGGCATTGAGCGAGTTGGATTTGGACGCCGCGCTGGCGCTTGGTCTGCGGCCCGTCGGTGCCAGCAACGGTCGCGGCAGCCAGCACCCGCCGCGCTATTTGGGGGGACGGGTGAATGGGATAGACAGCGTAGGCGATTTCGCCCAGCCGTCTTTGGACCGCATCGTCGCGCTACGCCCGGATTTAATCTTGGCCGGCGGTCAGAGCGATCCCGCATTCCTGGAGCAACTACGCGCGATTGCGCCGACCGTAGTCAGCTTTTATCCTGGTGAACACTGGCAAGACAGCGTGAGGCGTATTGCGGATGCGGTGGGTCGGCAGCAGGCCGGCTCGCAAGTACTCGAAGAGTATCGTACGCTGGCTGCCCGCCTGCGAGAGCAGCTGAAAGCGCACTGGGGTGAATCGGTGAGCATTGTTCGGCTTACGCCTAACGGACCCATGTATATGCTGGGCGATGCGTTTGCCGGGCGGGTTCTGACAGATTTGGGTTTGACTCGGCCTCCTGCCCAACGTCAACCCGGTGCCGGACATGGAGCGCCGTTAAGCCGGGAAGTGTTGGCCGACATCGACGGCGATTGGTTGTTCATAGGTAATTTTGCACCCGATCCGCACGGCGTCGCCGCCTTGCGAGACGAACCGGCTTTTGCGGAATTGCGGGCAGCGCGGCTGCATCGAGTGCGCGAAGTGGATGCGGCTTTATGGACTGTTATCGGTGGTCCGCTGGCTGCCAAAACGCTCCTTGAAGATGTGGTATCGGCATTTGACGGGGTGGAGAGCGGATCGTGAAGGCGCCTAAATCCGCTCTTTTAGGTGTTCTGTTGCCACTTTCCGTGCTGTTGTTGGCCTTCGCGTCGTTAAGCTTTGGCGCAGGTGGTGTCGGCTGGCAAGACAGTCTGCATTGGCTGCTAGGGGCGTCCGGCGATGCCCATGTCGATCTGGTACTGGGCGAATTGCGGCTGCCCCGCCTACTTAAGGCCTTGGCCCTGGGTGCGGCATTGGGCGCAGCCGGGGTTTTGTTGCAGACCGTCACGCGCAATCCACTCGCTGAAACCGGGTTGTTGGGTGTCAACAGTGGCGCCGCACTTGGGGTGGCACTCGGTATCGCTTGGTTTGCCGGGCAAAGTCCTGGTGCGCAGATCGGCTGGGCACTGGGTGGGGCAAGCTTGGGCAGTCTTTTGGTCTTGCTGTTGGCGCGTGCCGGCGGCGGCCAGTCATCGCCTTTACGGCTCGTGTTGGCCGGATTGGCGCTCACCGCCACCTGCCATAGTCTGACGGCGTGGCTGGCCTTGGTCAGCACCGCCAATCTAGATCGTTATCGGTTTTGGTTGCTGGGTTCCTTAGCCCATCCGCATGCCGGCTTACTTTGGCCCGGCTTGGTGCTGATAGGCGTCGGTCTGACTGCGGCCATGGCGCTGGTGCGCCCGTTATCGGCGCTGGCCTTGGGCGATGATCTGGCGCGCGCGCTTGGGCAGAGACCCGCTCCGGCTAGGGTGGGGGCGGTTGCGGTCGTGGCACTGTTGACCGGCACCAGCGTAGCACTCGCTGGCCCTATTCCGTTTTTGGGATTAATCGCTCCGTATTGCGCCAGGACGCTGGCCGGAGTGACGATCGCCTCCCAACTTCCCTATTCTATTTTGCTGGGGTCCGCGCTGATGCTGTCGGCTGATTTAAGCTCGCGCTTGTTGCTTGCCCCGTTCGAAGCGCCAGTTAGCGCCGTATTGGCCGGCATCGGCGCGCCCTTACTGATCTGGATGGTAAATCGCGACGCCACACTGGCTTTAATGCCGGCAGGAAGTGAGCGATGACCAAGGCTGCTCGCCGCCTAGCGCCCATACCGCTATTGCTGGTGCTGGCGTATGCCGCGCTGGTTGCCGGCACGCCACGCTTGTCGGCATCGCAAGTGTATGCCGGCTTGTTTGGCCCTGGGTCCGACTGGCTGTCCACGCTGGTGACGCAATTTCGCTTGCCGCGTTTATGTGCGGCACTCGTGGTTGGCATCGGGCTCGGCGCCGCCGGCGCCCTATTGCAAAACTTGACGCGCAATCGCTTGGCCAGTCCCGATGTTTTGGGAATCAACGATGGTGCGTTACTGGCGTTGGCCCTGAGTTTGATGCTAAACCCGTCCGGTTTGTTGGGCCCGTGGTGGTGTGCGGTGGCGGGTGCGCTGATCACCGCTGTATTCACCTTGCTGGCCGCTGGCGGCGTGGGTACGCGCGGTTACCGGGTCCTCGTGGTCGGGCTGGGCATTGCCAGTTTACTGCGCGCCGGCTTTGACATTGCCTTGGCGACATTGTCCATCTTCCATGCCACCGGTCTGTATGCGTCTAGTGTCGGAAGTTTAGCCGGGCGCGCCTGGCCTGTGGTCAAGGTGGCTGCGGCGCTGCTCGGCATCTTGCTGACTGCCTGTTGGGTCATCTCCCGCGCTTTGGTGCTGTTATGTCTGCACGACGACAGTATTCGCGGTTTGGGGGTCAATTTAGGTCAGCTGCGCTTTACCGTGCTGATGCTGGCCGCTGCGCTGGCGGGCGTCGCGGTGGGCGTCGGCGGGCCGATTGGTTTCGTCGCGCTCGCCGCGCCGATCCTGGCACAGCGATTGTCGCCGGACGGCGGCATACCGGTATGGTGTTCCGCCAGTATCGGCGCGGTACTGGTCACGGGTGCAGACTTGCTCGGGCGCATAGCGGCCGCGCCGGTCGAAGTGCCCGTCGGCGTCGTATCCGGTTTTTTGGGTGGTCCTTTTTTATTGTGGTTGCTGATGCGGCCAAAAGCTTACGGAGCCGGGTAATGTTGGCGTTTCGGGTTGACCAAGTAATCGCCGGCTATGGTGCGGAACCCGTATTGCGCGACCTCAGCCTGCAAATTCCGGCCGGACGGGTGACTGCCATTGTCGGCGCCAACGGCTGCGGCAAGAGCACCTTGCTGCGTTGCCTGGCTCGTCTGCATCAAGCCGATTCAGGATGTATCCAGCTGGGCGAAGACGATTTGCGACTATTCTCGACCGCCGACTTGGCACGTAGCGTGGGTTTTTTACCGCAGTTTCCGCAAGCGCCGGTCGGACTGAGGGTAAACGATTTGCTGGCGCTGGCACGCCACCCCCATCGGCATTGGATGGTGAGCTGGTCAGCAGAAGACGAGGCCGCCCGATGCGAGGCCTTGCGTCTTACCGACCTGACGGAATTGGCTGGACAACCGTTGGACAAGCTTTCCGGCGGGCAGCGGCAACGCGCGTGGATAGCGATGATGCTGACCCAGTCCACGCCGGTCCTGCTGCTGGACGAACCCGGCAGCATGCTTGATCCTGGGCACCAGCTGGAATTGATCGCCTTGTTGCGGGCGTTGGCGGATGCCGGTCGCACCGTGGTCGTGGTGATGCACGACCTGGTTGCCGCGCGCCATGCGGATTGGTTGGTGGCCCTGGATAACGGCCGACTAGCGGCCTGCGGTTCCCCGGTGGATGTATTGAATCCGGTTTTATTGCGGCAGCTTTACGGCATCGATAGCCATATCCTGACCGCACCCGACGGTACACCTGTCGTCGTGCCGGTAAGACAAGCCGATTTGCCGTTGCCGCAAGCGCAGCCTTTGCCTGTGAGCATGGCTTCGGTCGGTCCGTTCGCCGAAGTGTCGGCTAGCGTGGCGGAGCGTCGTTTAGTGCTGTTGTTTGCGGTACTTCAATTCACCCTTTTACTTGATTATATGGTGCTGATGCCGCTGGGCGCGGCGCTGATGCGCGATTTCGACATGGGTCCGGCGCGCTTCGGATCCCTGGTTGGTGTCTATACGCTGGCCTCGGCGCTGACCAGTCTGCTCGGTGGTCGATGGATTGATCGCGGCGACCGCAAGCGCACCTTGTTGGCCTTGTACGCCGGATTTGTGGTCGCCACGCTGGCTTGTGGTCTTGCGGGGCAATTCGGCGAATTGCTGGTCGCGCGGGCGTTGGCGGGTGCTTGCGCAGGGTTGATGAACGCAACCATGATGGCGATGATAGCCGACCGCATCGAGCCCGAGCGCCGCGGCCAGGCCATCGGTGCCATTATGTCGGCCTTCGGCGTGTGTGCCGTGATCGGTGTGCCTTCGGGCCTGGGATTGGCGGCGTTGGGCGGCTGGCGGCTTCCTTTTTTAGCGGTTGCGGCACTGTCTGCATTGTGGTGGCTAAGATTGTACCGGGCCTTACCCCGATCACCCGTTAGCGTCGGCGCCGGGCGCGGGAGTTTGCGTTCGCCGGCACTGGCCTTGGGTTGGGTGTTGAGCTTTTGCATCGTTTTTGCCGGTTTTCTGATCGTGCCTTATCTGGGCGCACACTTGAACGGCACATTGGGTGTTGATTTACGTGATTTGTCCTGGATTTATCTTTGCGCCGGATTGGCGACTTTCGTAGTGGCGCGCGGTATTGGCCGTGCGGTGGATCGTTTCGGTGCCGCCGGGATTCTGGCTGTATTGATGGTCGCCAGCATCATTCCGCATCTGTGGTTGACTCAGTTACAACCAGGGCCATTATGGCAAACGACGGCGGTGTTTGTGTTGTTTATGGCTTTAACCTCCACTCGGTCTATTCCGGCCTCGGTTTGGCTGATTGGCAGAGTGCCGCCACCGTTGCGGGGCCGCTACATGGCGGTGAATACCGCGAGCACCGAGGCCGCATCCGGTTTAGCAGCCGGGTGCGCGGGCTGGATGACTGGCGGGGATGGCGCCGTATTGCAGCATTTTGATCGCGTCGGCTGGCTGGCGGCAGGTGTCACCTGCGTGAGCTTGTGCTTGCTGGCCGGCTTACACCGTTTCGGCGCGTCGCAGGGGGCATCGACAACGACGGCGGATCGTCTTACGCCGGTTGCCACGGCCGAATCATGAAACTGGCAAGACAGTCGTCACCTAGCGCCGGATTCGGTTCGCGCCCCGGCGTTGCACTGGTAAGTGGTGCCGCGCGAGGCATCGGCCAGGCGGTAGCCGCCGTGTTGGCCGGCGAAGGCTTGACCGTGGTTGCGGCAGACATCGATAGCGACGCTTTGCGTGAAGTTTGCCAGTCAATGCCCGGGCTATATCCGCTGGCGCTGGATTTACGCGATCGTGCCGGCCTGGAATCCGCAGTCGCTGGAGTCGAGGCCAAAATCGGCGAAATCGACTATCTGGTGAATGTCGCCGGTGTGCTGCTTCCCGGTCATGTAGTGGATGCCAGTGACGAGGACTGGCTGGAAAGCTTTGCCGTAAACTGTCATGGTGTATTTGCGCTAAGCCGCGCGGTAGCTCGTCGGATGCGCGAGCGGCGGCGCGGGGCTATCGTGACGGTTGGTTCCAATGCAGCATCGACGCCGCGGACCGGTATGGCGGCCTACGCTGCATCCAAGGCCGCCGCGGCGCAATTCACCCGCTGTTTAGGCTTGGAACTGGCGGAATACGGCATTCGTTGCAATCTGGTGTCGCCGGGCTCGACCGAAACCGACATGCAGCGCCGCTTCTGGCGCGCCGGTGCCGGTAGCGCCGCGCAAGTCATCAAGGGCTCCTTGGCGCAACATCGGCTGGGCATTCCGCTCGGCAAACTGGCCCAACCGGACGATATAGCTCACGCCGTGGCGTTTCTGTTGTCGGATCGGGCCGGACATATCACCCTTCAGGATTTAGTGGTTGACGGTGGAGCGACATTAGGTTAACGGCAAAATAGCCCGCGTGTGGCCACGATGAATTGCCCGTAAGAAGTTTGGAACTCGAGCGGTTCGTCTGCTCATAAAGTGGTATGGCGGTCCCGACGCTGATGGCTACGAATGTCCGATATGAGCGAAGCTGTTTAACCTAAATGTAAAACGAGAAAATGACGCCGGTGGTGTGCAATGCAATATTCGCCGCTACCGGTGTGCGGGTCAGGCAATTGCCGCTGTTGCGTACCGATTTGAGCTGGAGTTGATATGGCTTACAATCGCCGGCAGACACGCAAGCGAGTAAATCATGGCCAATAAAATCAATCATCTGCTCGAAGCCTATCGGCAACTGCAACGCGACGGCGCCGACAGCGTGCTGGCGACCATCATCGAAACCTTTGGCTCGACTTACCAAAAGGCCGGGGCGCGGATGTTGATTACCCAAACCGGGGAGTTGGTCGGTTTGCTGGGCGGCGGTTGTTTCGAACGGGATTTGGTGGAGCAGGCCGGATCGGTGTTCGAAACCGGCCATGCCAAAACCTTGTTTTACGATATGCGTTCCGGGGAAGACGCGATTTGGGGTTTGGGCCTGGGTTGTAACGGCGCGGTTAGGGTGTTGCTGCAATTATTAAAAGCCGAGCAGGGTTTCAGTCCATTGAGTCAGTTGCTGGAAGCCGCCGAAGCTCAAGCGCATGGGGTATTGGTTACGGTGTTCGAGTCCGAGCATGCGGATTTCCCGGCAGGGCGCAGCCAGTTTTTGCCTGCGGCCATCGTCGGCGAGCAGCCAATTTTACCTAGCGCGCCGTTTCCCTTTGCCACGGCGGCGCTGCAAACGGCCTTGCAGCAAAAACCGCGTATCGAAACCCATCTACTTGACGGCCAGGACATCAAAGTCTTTTACGACCCGGTGCAACCGCCTTGGCAGTTGCTGATATTCGGTGCCGGTGCCGACGCGATACCGCTGGTGAATTGCGCCAAATCCCTGGGGTGGCGCGTGACCTTAGTCGATCACCGGCCCGCGCATATCAAACCAGAGCGTTTTCCTTTAGCCGATCAATTATTGCATCTGATACCGGATCAGGTCGCGTCCCAACTGGATTTAAATCGCTTCAATGCCATTATGCTGATGACCCATAACGTCGAATACGACCAACGCTACTTGCAAGCCATCGTCCAGTGTCGGGCGGCGTTTATCGGTCTGCTGGGTCCGGCGCATCGCAAACAACGATTACTGCAAAG
>NZ_PIZT01000032.1:0-16264 GCF_002834115.1 Methylomonas sp. Kb3
ACCCGTTTCGTCGTCACGATCCTTGAGCCACTGCATAGTGACAAATGGCGACCGCTCGGAACTAAAGCGCAACGAAATCCACGAACCGCCATTGTCGCGCGATAGGTTGTGGTGCGATTCATAAAATCTGCCGGCGTTGCGCACTCCTTGAGATGCCATCAATGTGCGGTTGCCCGGCTGGGTTTGGGTGCCGTCAATTACATCGAAATGCTCATCCGATACACCAGCTGCCTCATCGATGATGATCAGCTGCCAATATCGATGCTTACCCGCAACGCCGATTGACTGCCCTTGCTGCATAGCAACCTGGGTGATAAACCACTGGTCTTCAAAGCCTTTGACCGCTACTCGGGTTTTGGTAATCTCGTAGTAGTCGTTTATCCAGCCATACGGCCCGTTGGCGATGGCGAGATAAACGTCGTTCATCTCTTTCCAAACACCGTCGGCAACCTGATTTATCCTTGGGGCCCCAATGTAGGTGTTCGAACCGATTTCGACCTTGCCTTCATACACCGCGACCGGGTGGCACAGAAGATGCCATAAGGCTATCCGTCCGAATGCTGCCGTCTTGCCGGTTGACGTGCCGGACACCACCGACACCTTGGCATTGGGCGGGGAAATAGCGAAAAGCAGGTCTTCCTGGTCGAACGATGGCGACATGCCGCACACGCTGACCGCAAAACGTAGCGGGTCAGCGTGGAAGCGTTCAACGAATTCGAGGTACCTGGGATCTTGGAAAATCGAAGCCTTCGCCATAAGCCTGATTACTCTGCTTCGGGCCTTGCCTCACGTTCAGCCAACACCGCTTTTTGGCGTTCATGTGCAGCCGCCATTTTGGTGACGAATTGAGTTTCGATCATATCCAGTGTTTCTTTGTCCAGCTTCAGTGAACCGTTGACCTCAACCTTATCGCGCCACTTATCGGGCTGACGGTTTTTCAGCCAGAATATCGCCGCTGTTGTATCTGGCGGGTGATGCTTGGTTACATCGGTCAAGATGACCTGACCATCTGCAATGTTGACCTTGGTTTCCGGGTGGCTCTAGCCGGTCGCGCGATGAAACAACGAATTGGCGACTTGAGCGTCTGCCAGCGTTTTACCGCGCTTAAGGGAATCGGCAAACTCCGGGGCCTGCTTTTTCCAGGTGTTGATCGTCTTCTCGCTCACACCGAAGAANGAATCCGGCCAACTGCGCATCGGTGGCGCCCAGCAGGCAGTAGTTGTAAGCCTGGTCAATGAACTCCGGTTTTAATGCGGTAGGTCGGCCAACTGTAGGTTTTTTGGTATTTGGCATAGGGGCTGGCCTTTATGGGATGAAGAAATTACGTTTTGTATTGGGTTGATGCATGATACCCCGCCAATTTCCGCCCAATTGCCGCGACTTCCGAACTCGCTTCATCGACCACTCTGAGCAGTTTGGCGCCTAGTTTCAGCTCATCGAATTCTGGATTGATTTCGCGGAAGCGGTTGACGATCTTCTTGATTTCCCCGAATCGATTGAAGGCAACCTCTGCCGCCTGTTCGACCACCGACAACTGATCAAACAGATTCCGGATAGCGTTGTTCTCGTCGGCGGTGACCTCTTCAAGTGCCCGTTTAATCTGCTGCTCTTGGGCGGTGACCGGATTTCGGTCCCAAAAGTCCGACAGACCGTAAAGGAAGTCAGTGGATACTTGGTACACGATTGAGGCTTTGTAGATTAAAAAAACTGGGATGGTTTCCGGGTCGCTGGCATGTTCTATCTTGCTGAGCTTGGACGAATTGGCGTATCCAAGCAACTCGGCTGCTTCCAGACCGCTCAGTCCGCACATTTCGCGCGCAATTGTCATGCGCTGACCGAATGTTTTAACGATTTTTTGCTTTTCTTCTGTGTCGATGATTACCGGCTGCATGTTTTCCCCGCGTCTTGGAAGTTGGGAAATTTAAGCACGTTGAAAAGTTGATTTTGATTGAGGTTTCCGAGTTGATATACGCTAGGTTTATTTGCAGCTGACGCAGACCAGCTCACGCCAGTCGGTGGTGTAGCGCTGAGACATTTTCTCTGCTTTAGGTTTCCAGGTTTGATCGATACGAGCCGTGGCGATAGCAATGCCCTTAGGGAAACGTTGGTTGATGTGATCTACCGTTTTCATCAAGGCGCGGTTTTCTGCCGGTAAACCAGAGTTGGTAAAGTCGAATAGCTCAGTTTGTCCCGGTGCGGTTTCCGACTGAATATGACTGAGTTGTACGCCGCATTTGTAATACCCGTAACCAGTTTGGTAAATGGCACGGAGTAAGCGATCCACAACAGCCAGAATCACCCGAGTATCTTGGCTGTGTTGATCCAGCCTAGCACTGGCGCTGCGCTGGTATTGCGGTTCGCGTTCGGCAAAACCATTGGTCCGAATGAAGATTGTCACGCTGCCGGCTACCGACTGTTGTTGCCTGAGTTTCTCGGTGGCTCGACTGGTGAACTCGGCCAGCGCAGCAGATAACTCGTGGTAGTGGGTTAAGCGTCGGCTGAAACTGCGGGAACAGACAATTTGCTGTTTATTCGGGGCAATTTCTTCCAGGTCCAAGCAGGCAATACCGTTCAATTCCATCACCGTCCGAGCTACAACGATACTGAATTGCTGCTGGATTTTCTCCGGCGGTTGGCAGGCCAACTCCCAGACGGTCTTAATTCCGAGTTGATCCAGTTTGCGCGAGATTTGCGGGCCAATACCCCAAACCTCGTTGACCGGGACGAGACGCATCAGCTTTTCCCGGCGTAGCGGGTCCGACAGATCTAATACGCCGTTGGTTTGTTTCCACTTCTTCGCGGCAAAGTTTGCCAGTTTAGCCAAGGTCTTGGTGGGCCCCATACCGACACAGACCGGAATACCCGTCGTGCGGAACACCGCTTGCTTGATGCGTTTGGCATAAGCTATTGGGTCGGTTTGACACCGGTAGACGCCGGTTAAATCTAAAAAAGCTTCATCAATCGAATACACCTCCATGGATGGGGTAAAGGACTCAAGGGTCGCCATTACCCTGGCAGACATGTCGGCGTAGTACGAATAATTCGATGAGAAAAGTTGGATGTTGTGCTGCTCAACCAGATGCCGGACTTGAAACAGCGGTACACCCATTTTAATAGTCCTCAACGCTTTCACTTCGGCACTTCTGGCCACCACACAGCCATCGTTATTACTCAAGACGACTACCGGCTTGCCGTTCAGATCGGGTCGGAATACCCGCTCACAACTAACGTAAAAATTGTTGGCGTCCACCAAGGCGATGCGAGCCTGTTCCTGCATAATTAAACAGCATGAATAACATTGGTCACGACGCCCCACACCACCAGATCCAAATCATCAGTGAGAACAATGTCAGGATAATCCGGGTTTTCTGCTTTTAGTGTCCACTGTTCGTTTTCACACGTAAGGCGCTTAACCGTCAGTTCGCCGTTGAGTGCACAAATCACTACCTTACCCGCGACCGGCTCCAGGGATCTGTCGACGACTAAGATGTCGTTGGGGTGAATGCCGGCCCCAAGCATCGATTCACCTTGTGCCCTAACAAAGTACGTCGCGGCAGGTTTTTGGATCAGCAATTCATTTAAGTCCAGGTTTTTTTCGATGTGGTCGGCTGCTGGCGAAGGGAAACCCGCAGAGACTTTGCCAGCGAACAACGGTAGGCGAAGTCGTTGTAGCCATTGAGACGGCTTGGACACGGCGAGTCGATCTGCCAAAATCACTACATCATCGACGACATTACGTTTAAAAGGCATTACAGGCATGGCATGACAATTAGTCTGATGAACGGGTGGCATAGCCTACCATCGAAAAGGCCATTGTTCTATATTTGTTCTTAGTGACGGTATTGTGCAACTCCTGGACATTCGGGTTTAATGCATCCCAGTAATCAGCGTGAGGCAAGGGTATGTGTGGCCGCTACAGTTTGACGACAACGCCGGACATCATCATTGAGCATTTTCAGTTGCTGCGCCAGGTGAAGTTTCAGCCCAGTTACAACATTCCGCCCGGCCAAAAAATTCTCGCAATCGTTGAATTGGAAGACCGGTCGCGTAAAGCGGTCAATCTCCACTGGGGATTGGTGCCCTCTTGGTCTAAAGATGCCAAAAACAGCGGGCACCTGATCAACGCAAGAGCAGAAACGGTGAAGGAAAAGCCGTCGTTCCGCTCGGCATTCAAACACAGGCGCTGTCTGATTCCGGCCACCGGTTTTTATGAGTGGGAGCGCCGTAACGGCAAACAGCCTTTTCACATTCACCGCCCGGACAACGGCCTGTTCGCCTTCGCCGGCCTATGGGAGCAGTGGCAGCATGAAACAGAAACGCTGTATTCCTGCACGATTATTACCACAGCTGCAGCTGAGCTAATGCAACCCATCCACGACCGAATGCCGGTCATCATAACGCCGGGCTACTACCGGCAATGGCTGAATAAAGCCGCTGGCGCCGACGAGGCCCTTGAATTACTGGATAACCACGCCTATGCCGAAATGACCGCCGCAGCGGTAGGCGACTGGGTGAACAATCCAAAGCACGATGATGAGCGTTGTGTTGCCCCTGTTTAAATAAATTGCAGTCGATTAAGGAACGTCGGAGGATAATCGTCTGCAACAGAGAAATCCAACAACAGGAGGATTTATGCGCGGACCAGTAACGATTTTGGTACTTAGCCTGTTTCTATCGGGTACGGCTTTCGGCGATCAGGATGATTGGGTCTACATGCCTCGTCAACAGCAACAGAAACAAAGGCAATACGAACAGCAGCAGCGTGCCCAACAACAGCAATTCCAGCGCCGGGATGATTACCGGGATGACTATAACCAGAGCGAGGGTTACCAAGGCTATCAAGGTTACCAGGGGTATCAGGGCTATCAGGGGTATCAAGGTTACCAGGGCGGCTATAGGGGATATAATCAGCAGCCTCCGACCGGTTATCAGGCCCCGGCCGATTATTACGGGTTGCCACCGGTTAGAGGCTTTGTTTATCCTCAACAGCAGCAACCACAGCAACTGCCAAGGTTCGAGCAACATCATCGTGGCCGCTGGTAATGCCGCTTCAACTTACCGAGCGTGAATTATCGCCTTTGGTTTGAATTTACTCCGGTATTGTGAGACAGGTATTTATCCCAGTCACTGCGATCAATCGCTGTCAGGGTTGATAACTGAATGGGTACCGACATTTCAACGAACCGGCCTTGTTTATCAATCGGGGCGTTGGTGTCCTTACTGATCGATTCGATAACCAGTGGCCAGTAGACGGAATCCTTGTACTTCACAGCCAGAAGAACCGGCGCCTGCGAAGGAAACGCCGTTTTATAGGAAAATCCATCTTCAAGCAGTCGCACGGCCAATGATCCTTCTTCGGATAGTTCGACGGGAAGCGCCCATTTCATCAGCTGATTGAATGGCTCGTGAACCTCTTTAACGGGATCGCGCCACGCCCTGAAAAGAGCGGTAATGTTGAACTTGGCCGCTTGTCCGCCTACATAAACTTGCGTCGAATTTAGCTTGGTTATTCCGGTTCTGCCTTCCAATCCGTGCGCCAATCGCTGCAAATCACTTCCGAAGATGCTACCGGCTTTACTCGATACGCCCTCGATAGCGCCGGATTGCACCATCATTTGCAGCGTGGGCATGAAATTTGAAGAACTCTGATTCTCGAAAGGGCTTGACCAGGTTAATGACATTTCCAAGTTTGATTCAGTCAGCGCTGCCTTGACGGTAATATCGTCAGCCCGCTTTCCTTTGCGGTCGATGGTATAAAATTCTGCGATAAGGTGCGGTGATAGCCCGCCCCAGTCGGATGTTAATACAACGGGTTTATCTGGTGCTGTTGCCATTTCGTTTCCTGTTATGGGTTTTTATGATGCGACGGCTGCTAACGTGGTGTTGCTGCGCTTACGGGATGCGCGCGGCTTGCATTCGGTTATGGGGGTTAGGACTGGCTGCGGAAATGCCGGATTTGTCCAAACCCTAATCGCTGGCTTTGGCTGCGGTAAAGCGGCTAGGGAGTCAATCGCCAAGGCTTTGACGCGAACAAGGCTTAATGTTGCACTTCGCGCTAGAGCTTGAGCTTGATCAATCCGATTCAGAATAACAGCCGAGCGCGGCATATTCTCGAACTCAGGGTTTGCCATCCAAAAATGGGTAAAGCCATCATCTATCGCCTGGATAGCTGGACCAAGCAAGGCCAAAGCATCGGCCAGGGCAGTTATCTTATTGTCTTGCGACAGTTGTTTCGCTACTGTCTTGGCGTGGTTCTCAAGCTGAAGACGCTCCATACCAGCGAGAAAATCACGCTCACGTGTTTCTTCGCAAAACTCCCAGTCGTCGGTAATGGAAAGCAGCCACTCGGCGGACACGTCAAAAATTTCCGCAGCTTTTTTGATCACGCTGAGAGGCACAAGCAAAAGCCCTTCCTCCATGGCACGAAGTTGATCGGATGTGATTCCTAGCATATCTGCGGCTTGTTTTTGAGAGAGCTTACAGAACTCTTTACGCGCCTCAAGCATCCGCAGCCCGACCTCTTTTGATAGAGCAATTTCATCTTTATCGATTTCCGGTGTATTGAACATTTTGGCCTTTTTGTCGAAATTTACTTGCCGAATTGGGGGTTCAGCCTTATGCGGAACCCCTCGAAACAATGTCGAACTAGTAAAAAAATGGGAAGTAACCGCCGCTTGCAATATGGGCGATACCTCGATCACGCAAATCTCTCCCGACGTCGCCGCTATCTTCGACGCGAACGACTTGCACTTTGTTTTTATCCGTGCTCAGCGGCTCGATTACCGTTGGTGCGTCCGCTACTTTAGGCGTGGTTGGCATAGCCGGCGTCTTGAATGACGGTGCGTTAACCGACACCGCCCGGACAGCTGCGGCACCCTGTTTGTAATAACTTGACATCAAGGTATTGCCGTCCGATTTGTCTACGCCCCTGAGCACGTAATCGCTGGCACCGCTGGCACCGCCGAGGTGGGCGGCTTTCAAGTAGGCTGCGACTTGCTCGGGGCTTGCGGCCATGCTGATGGCGCCAGATTTCACGCCCTGAGTAAAATTACGGGCTTGCATGTCGGTGAAAGCTTTGTCCTGCAACGCCGAATCACTGAGATAGGCCTCTTTGCCGCCGGGGATATTCCAGTTTGCGGAATCAGCGAGGAACGATTTTTGATCGTATCGACCAGACTTTTTAGCGGCTTTGAGCTTTGCGAGATTGACCAAGCCAACATCAGCAAGAGTTTCACTCCCCATTTGAAAGCGGCCCAAGAACCCTTTCGGATTTTCGGCGAGCGGATCACCGCCGGATTCGGTCCGTATGACTTCGGCAGCGTATGCAGCGGCTTGTGCATCAGACAGGCCCGGTATTGCACCGAACGAACCGAAAGCTTTTTGGCCGGCCTTGCCAAACGTAGTGTTGTCGAGAAGCCAAGATGGTGTGCCCTTGATGGTATCCCAAGCACCGGAAAGGTTACTTTGGGTACGATCAAGCCACAGACCGCCCATTTCTTTCAGGTTAACGCCGGTATTCTTGTCGACGAATGTGTTGAAATCGTTGAGCTGCTCACCAACAACATTGCCGGCTTGGGCGAAATTGCTTTTTGTGCGCGCAAGCCACAGCTCGAAACCTTTTTGGAAGTCGAAGCCGCCGGTCCAAGTTTCGAACGCGCTTACCAGTTTGCCCGGCACATCGGCTTGTCTGAGCTCAGTTACCCACGTTCCGAATTTTTCGCCGATAATCTGCCCAGCCTGATCCCCAAGGAAGCCGCCAACCACGCCGCCTACGATAGTGCCGACCGGGCCAGCAGCCGAACCTGCCAATGCGCCGGCACCGATACCGGCTAGACTGCCAGTCCATCCACCGATTGACTTTCCCGCCGCCGCATCTTTCTGCGCGCGGGACAGATTAGGATCTGACTCACTGCCAAACACATCAACAGCAGCGCCACCAGCGGCAAACAGTGTGCCCAGAATAGGGATGCGTCTCAGGAGGCCTTTAGCACCCCGGCCAACCTTAGAAAGCAGTCCACCGAGCATTCCGCCGCCCAACATCCCACGCAGCAAGCCACTAATACCACCGCCACCGGCGTTGATCGTAGTGTTGCTACCGCCATTAATGCCGTTTGGCTTTTCCTCAATAGCCTTGAGACTTTTCTTTGCGGCCTTGTTGTAAACGCTTTCTTCGCGGTGGAAAACATCAAGTTTCCTGAAAATCTTGCGAAGTAATCCTTCCTGCTTGCTATCAGCGCGATTGAACAGGCTTAAACCTCGCCGCATGGGCTTAGTCACTTCCTGGAACGCCTTTGCAGCCGGATCTACATCGCCGGCAGCAGTAAGACCACCGCGCGAGACATTGGCAAGACGGGACGCTAAGGCGGCAACATCCGCCGACGATGATTTGGTTTTGGGTGGCTCGGCAGCTTTGCCATTAAATGACGACTGCAAGAACCGGCCATTCGAGCCGCGCAAGGGGCTTGCCTCCTGCCTGCGGTTTGCTACTGGGGCCAACTGCGGCTTAGCGGCTTGGCGTGTGCTATTTATCCCGCCGCCGATTGCTGCCTTTCTGATCGCAGCCACATCGTTCTTGATGTCTCGCAAATATCCCGGCATCCGACCAAGGTCAATCGGATCACCTACCAGGAATCCCTGGCTATCACTCTGCAATGCCATAACGCCGCCTTATGGTGATACGGCAGTGCCGGTCAGAAAATCGATATCGTACATTCTCGGATAATCGGGGTATGGCCCTGATTTGAGAAAGCTGCGCAACTTATCGGCTTCTGTCTGAGCGGTGGCAATGGCAGCGGTTTCTATGTCGAAATTTGGCTCAGGGTACAGTGTGGAAAACTCCGCCTCAGTTAACGATCTGTCGGGCTTTGCGGCATTACGGAAATAGTTGTCAAGTTCCAGAAAATCGGCTGCAATTTCAGGGCTTTCGTTTGCTGGCGAAAGTTGGTCGGCACCGGTTTTTACTGCGTTATACAGCGTCAAATTTGTTCCTGAAACTGGCGGATTTGGAAATAATTCGACAAATTCTGCCGGCGTCATTCGATTTTTCATTGCCGCATTAAACCGATTTGCGAGCTGCATGCGCTCGTAACCTATTTTGTCATCTTGGTTGAACCGAACAATCTCTTGAAGCGCCTGGATTCTGGCTTTTACTTCGCCTAATTTTTCGCCGGTTACTATCTGCATATTCATGATTATTTATTTCCTATCTGTTTGCGTTTAATGTGAAACTGGCTCGGCCTGCTCGAACTCGGTGCCTGCCAAAATCCTGATGTCATATGCCGGATCGGCGAGAAATTCGCGAAGCTTGGTGTGCTGGCCCTGGAGTTCCTGAATTTCCTCGTATTTTTCGCCGAGCAGCTCTTCCAGGTCATCGGCTGGGTGTAGCTTCAACGCCTCTTCCTGGGAGTAGCCTTGGCGGCGAAGCTCCTGGATTTGGTCCTCGCGCGCTGCAACCGCCTGATCGCCAGATTTGAAAAGAAATTCGATGTCAGATTGCAGCGAGCAGACTCTCAGCGCGACAGCTAACAGCAAATCTTCATCGACAAGGGCATTACGTGCTTGTGGCTCTTCTCGCGGTTTGCCCTGTACATCATCAAGGATGGTCTGAAGCCAAAGCATGGTGTTAAGGCAATTTTCGAAAGCTTCCGAGTCATAATTCAGCGACTCTGGTGTAATGCCTTTAAGTCCGGTAATAGCTGCAGTTAAGCGCTCTGCGGCGTGCGCCTTGTTGATGTTGACCGGCATTTACGCGACCTCCGCTTGGTTCAAGCCGCCCCCATAAGAGGTGCCGACAAGATGGTGCATCTCATAAACCGGGGCGGATGAAAGAAAAGCATGTAGCTTTTCTTTCTCGGCTTTCAGCGCTTCGATGGCGGCGGCGTGGTCGTCTAATTGCTGCTGCGGGTGAGGCTCGATTTGGTCGATTTGGGATTGGGTAAAACCGTCATGTTTTAAGGAATTTACTTTGTGGTTGTGGCCCTGAATTAGGAGTTCGGCGCTCCTGCTGTGTAAATTAACTTCCCCGTCAATAGCGAGCAAACGACTGGCCACCCTGCCCACGAACGCTTGGCCGCCAACCGCCTGAAGATCAGCCTCGGCTTGCGCGAAAAGCTTATCGCAGTCCTTAATGTGCATTTCCAAAACACTAACGGCTTGACTGATTTTCTTTGCTGAATAGCTATTGCCGGCAAGCACACGGCTATCTATCTTTCTCAACGCGGAAATGGCCGGCAAGATAGCTTGCTTGGTATGGACAGCCGCTAAGAAGTCGGTTTTCGTGATGGTTTTGGCGTTCATTGATATTTTCCTGTTTAGATGCAATGGCGATTGGGTATAAGTAAGAGTAACGCCGCCCGGACAGGCGGAGCGGCATAACTTTCCGAATCTGAATTTCTACTCGGCGAACTCAGGTGCCTGGACGAAACATGCTAATTTGGTACCGTCCAGCAAACTGAAATCTTCGCCATCGCCGGCAATAAACGCCTCGATTTTTTCGAGCTCAGGCTTCAACACCCTTAACTCATCAAAATGTGGCGTGTAATGGATGCCCTCGTCCGGCAAAATCCCATTTATTTCGAATAAGGAGAATCCCTTGTGCATCAGCAGTTCAACGTTTGTGCAATGAATTTTCGCTAAATTTTCCACCGCCCAATCGTGTAAAAATATTTCGTTTTTCAGCTTTTCAACTCTAGCAACAGCGGCAGGAATCAAATCATGCGGCTGACCAATGCCCGGGCTAGGCACGCGATCCAAAGTGGATTGATGTCTTTCAACTTCAGACTCAAGCCATTTTTGGAACTCGTTAATTTTCAGCGTTGAGTCATCGTCGTCGAAGTCGAGCTCCAATTCTTCCGTAATGCCTTTCAAGGCAGAAATGACAGGACCAATGTGGCAAACAAAGCGTTGCGCCACATTCAAGTCATCACGATCTAGCGTTTTTTCTTCTTTCATGGTTTTTCCCCTTTTGGGTTTTAAAAATATGTTTGTGTTAGGCGGCGTCGGCATATTGGTGAGCTAGATTTACCCATTGCATTGTCTGGGGTAGGTAGCAGCAGCGGACCGTTGCGCACTCTCCATGCCGATTTTTATCAACGATGACCTCGGCGGGGGCGTTATCGTCGTCGTCGCGATAAAGCAGCAAAATCTGATCACCCTCCTGCTCGATAATCCCTGAGTCGCGCAAGTCAGCCATAGTTGGACGTTTGTCGGCGCGATTAGTGACATTGCGATTGAGCTGAGCCAAGACCAATAGCGGAATGTTCAATTGACGTGCTATGTTTTTCATCGCGGTCACGACCTCGCCAACATCGTTGGTTTGATTGCCAGACGGCTTAACTGGCCTAATCCTGGTCAGGTAGTCGATTACGATAAAATCAACGCCGCCGTCAATGGCCCACGCCTTAGCCTGCAAAGCCACATCGGCCACTGTGACATTGGGCTTGTCGTAAATCCGAAAGGGCAGGTCGGCCACACGATTTATCGCGGTGGTGATCTTGGGCCAGTCTTGGTCGCCAAGGTTGGCGTCGCGTAGGTCGTGACCGGCAATGCCGCTATTGGCGGCAGTGATGCGCAACATAACCTGATTAGCGGCCATCTCGGTTGAAACAAAGCCGACTCGCTTGCCGGATTTAGCAAGATGAAGCAACGCACTCAAGCCGAAAGCAGTCTTACCGACACCGGGACGGGCACCAACAATTATCAAGTCACTGTCGTGCATGCCGCCCAGCACGCTATCAAGCTTTGTTATGCCGGTTTTTAATCCAATGCCGCCCGTGTCTCTGGCTTCGAATGCTTCCTCCAGGTGGTCAATGAACGATCCCATTGCCTGCTTGATCGTCGCGTTGTAGTTGCGAGAATCGGCGGACACAGCTTGCAGCGTGGTTTGCATCAACTCGCTAACCACAACATCAATCTCTCCGCCGTTTTGCAGCTCTGTCAAGGCTGCTGACAGCGACTGCTGAACCTGTGCTGCCTTGTACATCGCTTGCAGTTCGGCTAGGTATTTTGGCAAGTTTTGAGCTGCGCTGAACACGTCTGTACGAATCAAATTCAGCTCTTTTAGCAAAGCAGGATTTTTCATGTGTTCGGTTATCGAAAGCATGTCTGGCTCGTTGCCTGCTGCCGTTATATGCTTGATGGCTGTAATCACGGATCGCCATTTCTGAAACCAACGCTCGTCAATTTCGTTTTTCGCCGCACTCTCAGGGCTTCTAAGAATGATGCCCAGGACCGCTTCTTCGAATCTATCTTGTTTCGTCTGTGTGCTCATTTTTCAGTAAACCTTGCGTCTGGATTTGGGCAGAATTTCTGGTTCGGTCTTGGCGTATTTCACAAATAGCGGCAATGTTGGCGGGTATTTCTCCCCGCTGTCTATGCAACCTTGAATCCCTTGCTCGATCTGTACAGGTGAAAGCCTGTCGATCTGCTTTGCCCACTCAAATTTTGTCAAGCTAAGTGCGTCCAACGATGAAAAACTCTCCGTCCAAAGCCGCTGGTAAATCGCCATCATCCTGGCAAATAGTTGATCCACCTGTTCCATAGCCTCCCGGCTCGGTACCATTGAATTGCGAAGATTTGCCAAGGATTGCGTCGGCGATAGTGGCTGATTGTTGTTTTTTGTTTGCATAAGGATTTGCTCCGGTTGTGGTTTTGGTTGAGTCTTGGATAAAGCTTTCGATTTTGTCGGCGTTTCTGAATATGAGTTCTAGCGAGTCATAAACCTTTTGCCTGTCGTTTTGTCCCATGTGATACGCGCTTTTGGCGCATCCGGTGATTGCGGCTTTGAGCTGATCGATGGTGTAGCTTTTTAGGGCTTTGGCAATGACCGATTTGCGCTTGTTATCAAAAACAGCGTTTGGGTGGTGCATGGTCATTTGCCAGAATTGAAAAACAATGATTACCGGATCAGGTTGGTTTTCATCATCGGTTGTTTGAGGTGATGAAATGTCATCTTCACCAATAGTCTTTATTGATAGATTATTGATAGGTTCTTCTTTTAGATTAGTGTCCCGTTTTTGGTACTGGTCCCCGTCCCGTTTTTGGTACTGGTCTTGTCCCGTTTTTGGTACTGGTACCGTTTCTGGTACTGGTGTTGCTTCTGGTACTAGTGGCTCGGATTTTTGACAATGGCTTTCCACTAACAATTTGTATCTGTTGCCGCACCCTGTCACCCTCGAAACCAGAATTTTTTTAGTGGTCTCAAGCTCACCGATTGATGCAAATATGGTCTTTCTATCCAAGCCAGTATCAGACACAAGCCTTGCGGATGACGGCCAGCATTCGCCGGCTGGATTCGCGCGGTCGGCTAAAGCAAGTAGCACCAGCTTGGTTGCGGGCTTATGGGCTTGCTGCCAAGCCCATCGCGTAGCATCAACGCTCACTAACGCCCCAACCTCTCGTAATCAGCGCGGGCAGCAGCCATACTCTGTTTGTCTGGCTCTGGCATTGCGCTTGCGAGTTTGCTTAATAATTTTGCAGCCCCCGCAGCATCGCCGGACTCAATCAATTGAACGGCGTATATAATCCGCGCCGTATACATCGATAAAATGTAATCGTCCATTACGCCACCTACGCCGCTTTGCCGGCGGCTGCGCCGCTTTCTAGCCATGCAAAAAAAGCTGATTCCTTGATCAATACTTTTCGGCCCATCTTGTAAATGGCGCCAGCAGCTTGTAACCCGTTCGTTTCCTGATAAAAAATATGATGCCGCAAAGTTCCAATTGGAAAAGCAGGATGTTTTTTATTGAATAACTCGACTGTCAGATATGGCGTGGTTGCGACGTCGGTCGCGGGATGTGTGTCTGTCATCATGATTATCTCCAAGTTTCGCCGGCTGTCTAACCGGATTGGCGTTAATCGTAAATGATTGATTTTAAATAAAAAATATGACAAATCGCGACAAAATCATGACGTTTTTATAAGTTGTCATGATTTTATTTTCAATAAAAACAACAGCTTAACTAGCTTGTTTTGGCATAAAAAAAAGGGGCTTTAAGCCCCTTTGTGTCATGGTTTAATGTTTACAAAATAGTGGATTTAGGCCCCCTGGTTAATTCGCATATTTTTTGCTTTGCCCAAAAATGCCTTTCAAAGGAGTTAAACTCAATCGAATTAAATAAGTCACCATTGACATTAGCCAAATTTTTATACATCTTTTCCACCGTGTAATGCTTAGGCAGAGTAGCGCCTTCTTTAAAACCATTGACCTCCATCCAGTTTTTTAATACTTCAAGCCTTTTATCAAATTGGTTTTTTGGGTTTTTCTTAATTTGCGGATCAATCGGTTTGGGTTTTTCTGTGACATCAACTTTGCTTGTGGTCAATTCTTGCGGCTGAAACTCAATGATGAAGTTTTCTTCTTGCTGCTTCCGCGTTTCCTCGCGGTGCTCGGCCTCGATCTTAGCTAAGTCCGCCTTAGCTTGAGCCCTGCGCTGGTCCTGCTTGTCTTGCCAATGCAAATCTCTAACTTTGTCCTCAAAGAAGCTCATCACTCACCCCCAAATAACTTGTTATTCATCCGCTCTACAACGCCGGTAATGTGGCCGTCCGATAGATGGGCATAGCGTTGTACCATCTGTAATGTTTTATGCCCTAGAACTTCAGCAATTTCAGCTAGGCTTGCGCCATTCATCGCTAGATAACTGGCGGTTGTGTGGCGTATGTCGTGCCAATGGAAGTTTATTATTTCGGCTTCGGCCATCGCCTTAAGCCAGGGCTGTTTTAGGTCGATAGGCTTTAGCGGGTCTTTATGTGAAGGGAAAACCAGCGGCGTATCAATGCGCCTTACCTTGCCCATATCTTTAAGTAATTGCATCGCCAAACCGGTTAAGGGTATCCGCCGTTTTTCGCTGTTTTTGGTTTGGTGGAGAATGATGCAGCTCTGCTCAAGGTGAACCACTCCCCAAGCGCCTTCTGTTGGTGGGTTGGCCGGCGCCTTGCCCCAATACAGGTTCATAGTTTCGGCTTGGCGCATTCCGGTCGACAACGCCAAAATAAAGGCTGGGTAGAGCAGGGGGCTTGCCGATTTCTTACAGGCCTTGGTCAATCGTTCCCGCTCATCATCGTCCAAAAATCTAACCCGGCCTTTTGCGGCCCTGGGTTTTTCGATATTCCGCATCGGTGAGTCTTCCAGCCACCCCCAGCTTTTAACCGCCGTGTTAAACACCTTGGACAAAGAGGCCATATATCGTAGGGCGGTGGTCGGACTGCGCTTTTGTCCGGTCCTGACGGTTTCATTGAGCAGTTTGTCTTTGACCAGAGTGAGTGTATCGGCTGTCACATCGGACAGCATCATATAACCTATTTCTTCGTTCCAGCGCCGAAGATGTAATCCAGTGTGTTCGTCTTGTATTTTGGTGAGCCCAGCCGACGAGAGATAACGTTCGATCATTTCCGCAACGGTATGCTTTTTAGCTTCAGTTGTTTTGAAGTGCCGACCTTCTCTGATTGCGCTCTCCGTTGAGGCCGCCCACCTTTTGGCGTCAGTTAGACGGTCAAACGTCGCTGATTGAGGCTCATATCCCTTTAATCTAATTTGGACCGTGTAATACGGCACCCCATCCTTTTTAACACGCTTTCTGATATTAGCCATATTTGCCCCATTTGGGCAGCAATCGGCATTTTGATATGATGCTATCAGCCATTGCTTAACCCGAACCGTTAAGTGAATAGGTTAGGGCTTGTTGGTGCTGGTAACACCCTCAAGCCCGTTTTGCTTATGGCGGCATTATACCTTACGTCACACTCACGTCACACTAGCTGACAAAAAACGTCGATTATTATCGATAGTTGGCGACAATAAAAACGCTATAACATATTGAATAAACGATTAAAATATTGTTGTGGCTTGTCGAGGATTGTTTATTTACAGGGATTCATAACCCCGAGGTTCCAGGTTCGATCCCCGGTATCGCCACCATTTAAATCAAGGACTTGCGTTAATTCGCTAGTCCTTTTTTTATGCCTGCAAGATATTGAGTACCGGTTGGCATAAAAACGACAGTATTTAGCATCACGCTAAACCGGTCTGTCGATTAATCCTACCTCACAGTTTGCAACTGTATTGACGGTTGGTCACGCTCTTCAAAAAGCTGTGTTAACTGTAGAGTAATTCACTAGCATGTAGTCCTGGTGCCGGACTGAATTTGGCTCCGAGGCCTTGGGTAAGCGCACATCGACGGGTGCGATAAACGCGCGACAAGACTTGCCTTAACAGGCTGTTGATTTTATCGCTCCCGCAAGCCGCATTGATTGGTTGAACCAGATG
>NZ_PIZT01000031.1:0-14779 GCF_002834115.1 Methylomonas sp. Kb3
CACCCGATCCGGCACTATTGCCGGTGGCCACCAAACGAAACTTGGGATGCGGGGCAATTACGTCGCCAGTCTGTGGAATCGTTAGAGGTTTCCCTTCGACGATTTCATTCAAACCGATCAGTTCAGCGGGGTCGATGGCATCGATTTCGTTGATCAACAGCACATGCCCTAAGCGAACCGCCAGGGTCAGCGGGCCATCGATCCACTTCATCGCGCCGCCGTCGACCAGCATGTACTGACCGAGCAGATCGTTCAGTTCCAGTCGACCGTGACCGGTGACCGAATGCACGCCCCAATTCAGACGTGCCGCGACTTGCTCCAACAACGAGGTTTTTCCAGAGCCGGTAGGGCCAGTCAGGTATAAGCCATCGCCGTTATGCGCGCCTAAAAACGCCAATACATCCCGTAAGTGATCCTTGCGAAACACATACGGCTTAATAGCCGGTACATAGAGGTTATTTGCCGGAACAAAGCCTTCCACTTTCATGGAAGCCGGTGCCTGAATGCCGAAGGAGTCGGTAATGGAATATTGTTGGTACATGGTGAGCTCCTCGAGGACTAGCCTCAGAAAAAACAAGGGGCACGCCGCCCCGAGGGGTGATGAGCCCCAGCGGGTGAATAAAGCCCTGGCATGCCAGGACGGATTAAAAAATCAACGTAGCTGCATGACGCAGTACATCGCCCATTCGGCGCGGGCCAACAGCTCCCGATCCATCAAACGCAGGATGCGCTGAATGTCGCTTCTCAAACCGGGCTCCGAGATTTGACGGTGCATCTCCAGCAGCAAACGCTTTTTGGCCTGGATATCGTTGCTATGGGCAACGTTCAACCAGCCGTGCAAGGTTTTCCAAAAGTCGTGATTCATAATGACCTCCTTCAAAAGTGAAAAGGGGTCACCGTCCCGCAAGGGTGATGAACCCCAACGGGACAAACTAAACACACCAGGCTTGACGCACCTGGCACACGAGGCAAATGCTCATGCCGCTTAACAACGGAACGCCGGTCGAAACCGGATTCGGGATTCCAGAAAGGAATGCCTGAACGATGCGGGTTTTGGGTTGGACTTTTCTGTTGAAAGCCCAGCCTAAAACCGACAGGCCAGAAATAACTGATTCGATCATATGGCCGGCGTAAATTATCTTGGCCGGTTGACGTCAATCAAAGAACATCCCATAACCACAGGGGTTACAGGATGTCTTGGAAAGACGACGAAAACTCAAAACCAAAAATCCACGCCCGCCAGGTCTTTCAGGGTTTGGGCGTCGAACGGCACTTCGGCATGTTTGCCGTCGTCGTCCCGACAGGTCACGCGGACACGCGTAGCCGACGGTTTTCGATAGACTTCCAGCGCCGAGGCCTGAACACCCGGTTGCAAGGCTTGCAATGCTGCCTTGTAATCGATAGCACCCTGGCTTTGAAATCGGCTGATCCGCAATCCGGAATGCTCCGCAGCCACGTAATCACCCATCAACGCTACCAACGTGTCTTCAATGCGCGACTGCTCATCCTCCAAGCCGTTGAGTTGGCTTTTCAGATCCAGGATGGTCAACGCCCGTTGCCGATACGTCGCCGCCAGTTGTTGCCATTGCCGTTCCACATCGCCGTGGGGCAAGTACAAATCGCGCTCAGGATCCTTGGGTGGTTCCTTTTTCGATTTGACCGCCGACCAGAAATCCATCGCGGACTCGACCAGAGCCGTGAGAAAGTGCTCATCGCGCTGAATCTCGAATTCCACATCCTGGTCTTGTTGGTAGAAAAACAAAAAGCCGCGTTGCGCTTCGGCGACCAGCAATTGCTGTTGCACCTGGCACCAATACAACTGATAGGCCGCCGAAGCTTCCCCATTCAACAGCACATCCAGAAACGTGGTCTCGTGCGGACATTTGATTTCCACGGGTTCATTCGCTTCGGACAAGCCGTCGAACGAGGCGCGCATCAAGGGATACTGTTCCGACTCGCCGCACAGCGGCAACAACATCAGATCGTGTTTGTCCTCGAAGCGTTGCAAAGCCTCGGGCTCTTGCTGGATGCCGGCGCGGATCAACGGGTTGTTGTCCAGGCTGGCTTCCAAAACCAGGCCGATTTTCTCGGCCCAGAGACGCCACGGGGTTTTGTACGGCGAACGGTTCATGACAATGGCCGCTTCGCTGGCACTGACGCCGTGTAAGCGCCACTGCCGCCAGGCGGCGGAACGCTGCGAAACGTCGATGACCTTCATCGCGAAAATCCGGTCAACTGCACTTGGCAACCGAAGCGCACCGACTCGATACCGAGCTTGTGCAACTGGGTCTGGCAACGCCGGGCCCAATGGCCATCGCCGAACAGCAACAGCAGTTCGTCTTGCGCCGGCAGACACACACCGCCAAAACTCTCGGCAAGTGTTGTCAGTTCCGGTTGGCTCAAGGGCTGCGGGTTCGGTTCGTTGGCCTGGGGTCGCCACAGGCGTTCCAGAAAGCCACGACCGTGACGGCGTAACACCGTGGGTGAATCGTAACGTTGCCAGTCGGTATGACAGGGCACGCGGTTTAATGATTGATCGTTTGTGTTCATGACCTCTCCTAATAAAAGAAGGGTGTCATGTCCAACCCCGTGGGCGAAACATGACGCCCTCGTGGGTGGTTAGGGAATTTTGGGTAGCAGCGTATTAGGCGGCGTTACCCAAGGTTTGACGGGCCTGATTCATAGCCATGTCTTTCGCTGACAAGGGTGGCATGCCAGTGTTTTCGGTTTGCTCCAGGGCTTGTGTTGCCTTGGGTTCAACTTGCGATACCTTGTCCAACTCGGCCAACGCAAAGGTCAGATCCATGCCTTTGAACTTCTGGTGGGCATAGTCGTAGGCTGCTTTCCAGGCACCTGCCGCCGCAGTCCGTCTAACCAGCTCTGCGACCGCTTTTTGCACCTTGGGATGGATTTGCGACAAATCAATCACGTGCGGTGTAGGCTCGGATGCTCCTATAAACCGATCATCAGCAGAACCAACATCGGTTTCCCAATGCGTCGCCTCGCCATCGATTACGGTACCGTCGACAACATCGTCGAGCGTTTTGCCATCCATCTCCTCCGCGGCATAGCCGCATTCCTCTGGAAAGGCAGTACGCAAAGACGCCGCTTTACCGCATTTGGCCAATTGCCCCTTGGGGCGTTTGATCCACATGGCAGTCGGCACTTGCGAGTTTTTACCGCCGGCCGTGCTGTAGGCTTCCAGCCAATACACTTCCTCGGTAAAAGCACAGCGTTTGCTGCCGACGATCCTATACACGGTGACCGCCACGCATTCGGGAAAGGTCACGGTGACACTGGATTCCTGCCATTGCTCGTTGTCGTCCTTGTAGCGTCCGGTAAATGTTTTGGTGACATCCGGGCCCCAGACGGGTCTGTCCATGCCAGCCCAAACACCGGTTCGGGACGCAGTCGTCTGGATTTCCATGATGGACGGCCAGACGGTTTCGACATTGCGACCTAACGAGGCACTCCACATCGGCACGATATGCACCGGTTTTTTGAAGATGTCGAGCTTGCGGGCCTTGCAATAATNTAGAATGGCTTCCGGGGTCTTCGCCGTGGGAAAGGTGACTTCCGTCAGTACTTTCCAGGACTGCTCCGACAGGCCGTAGCTTTGTTGCACAACAGCCGGCATCGGCAAGTCACGAGTTTTGGGTAATGTGTTGCGGTTGTTTTGATTCATGGTGGGTCTCCTTCAATAAAAAAAGGGAACGCCATTGCCCGCCGGGAAATGGAATTCCCCTTGGGGTTGAAATACCGAAGCCTGAAAAGGATCGGCGGTGTAAACGTTAAATACACGAACGCCAATAATCGGCGCGACTAGGGTTAATGGATGGGCATATCGCTATATTCGTCATCCCAATCGGCGTCCTCAGGGGCCGCTGGCGATGATGACGAACTGTTGGCGGCTGCCGATGCGTTAGGGCGATCCAGCATCTGCAATTCAAAGGCGGCGATTTCGGTACGGTAGCGCTTATCGCCCGCTTGACCCCATTGCTGGGTACGCAAACGGCCTTCGATGTAGATCTGGCTGCCTTTGTGCAAATACTTTTCGGCGGTATCAGCGAGTTTTTTGAAAAACACCACTCGATGCCATTCGGTCCGCTCCTGTTTGCCGTTTTTGGGATCGTTCCAGACTTCGCTGGTTGCCAGACGAACGGCGACGACTTTGCCGCCGTTATTGGGCATAAAGCGAACATCCGGATCGGCGCCGAGCCGGCCCAGTAAGATCACTTTGTTCACGCCGCGATTGGCCATGATGACATTCCTCCTGTCGGCCGCGCCCGACTCAACGATAACAATACCCAGCGGCGCGGCGATGGGCATGCCGACGCCTCGAATCCCGGGGGGAATCGATACGCCCGGCAGGGTTAAACAATTAATACTCACATCAGGCTTGACGCACCTGACACGCCGATGGAACACCACCGTCGCCGCTTAAAAACGGAACGCCGACCGAGGTCGGATCAAGGCGGTCGTGAAAGACCAGCCGAGAAAGTCTGGGGAGAAGCGGAAGGCTGATGGCCAACCAATTCCGTTGGCTGGTATTGAAGCAGAGATTTTTTGAAGGGCTTTTGCAGCTGATGCCGAATTCGCCATCAGCTGCGGAAAGGCTAAAAAGAATCTGGCTTACGATCATGAACCATTCGTTCACATCAGGAAACGGTCATGTCCGAAGCAGCTCCACAGCCCAAACCAGCCCCGCGCCGTGCCATCAGTCGGCCAATATTTGAACGTACATTTAGCATCAACAGCGAACAAGCCATTCGGGTGATTCGTAACAGCTATCATCGATTGATGGTGTCCCTGTACGCCATCGACGTGATTCTGCGCATCATTGGAAGAGAGGAAACGGTCGATGAAATTGAAAGCCTCGTCAGTCAGATGATTGCCGAATGTGCGGAGCAACTGCAGCAGGAAAAGAGTCGGTTGGAAAAACTCAAGGCCGACAACGGCATCACTGAAACGCCGACGTACACGCATCCCAGGGAATTTGTGGCCAAGATTGCCTCGCCCCAGATTGCCCAGTTCGTCGAGTTGATTCGTTTGCTGGACCAGTTGATGATCGTGATGGACACCTTGTGGCTGTGCCAGGTCATTTCCAACAAACATTGCATTGATGCACGTCTTCAGTGGCAGCAGCGCTTGCAGCGGCTAGCGAATAAAATTGTGACGATGGAACGGCATGCGCATCAGGCAGCTTATGAACAAGGGCATGGAGAGGAAGTGCGATTGGCCCGACAGCAATCTGGACTGTTGGGTGAGCCAGTGAAACTTTCCAAGGATGAGGACTCATTGGTTGATGAGACCGACTCGAATTAAGGCAGGTGCGCAATGAGCGTTGATTCGAGTGAAATATGCTTGTGTGTTTCGTTATCCGAACAGGAGGCTTTGGATTTGGCGCAATTTCTAAAGCGAACTGGATTTGCTGATTATTGCAGTCAGGCTGTCGATGATGAGGGGGCTTATCGCATGCGCGCTGTTGCGGAAAAGGTCAGAAGGAACTTGGTTGCCATTGGCTACGACCCACGCTAGGAAACACCCCGTCAATTTCGTTGAAAAGAAGCTAACCGTAAATTCGGCTGAGGATTAGAGTGAATCTGAAGTGCTAAGTTGACAAAATCTTAAAAATGCACAATTATTAGGTTGACGATTTTTTATTTTTGCACAATTTGGAGGGCGAATGCTTCCTCAACCTATACATTACCACTCGGATTTGACTCATGAACGTTTATCCGTCGTCGCAGAGTTGTTACTGGATGAACACTATAAAACGCTCGACGATCTTTCCTCAGAAACAGATGATAACTACACGCGTGGCTGCACCACATTCGGACGGCAAAAAAACCGGATTAAAGGCTTGGCTCTGGCAAAAACTTATTCTTGGTTACAGGTCAGTAATAACGCCAATGATTTGGTCTTCACAATTGGTAGCGTACCTTGTCGATTCAGCAGTGACGATCCAAACAGCCCAAAGAAAAAAGCCGTCTTGACGGTTAATCGCTACCAAGCGTCATTTTTCGATGATATTGAGAGCGACCAGGACCCATGCCGTTACTGTTTCATCATTGATCAAGGCATCAATGATGATGCTGAGCCTTCAGTTGTTTTTCTCGGATTCGACGCGACGGGCGTGGTGCGGTGTCAATGGGAGTCCGGTGCGATTAGAACTTTCCAAAGTGTTAATGCCGTTGTTGTTCCTGAAGCTGTTGAAATAGGCAAACCTGCCGTCAAACCGAAAAAATCAGTCGCGGGTTCCAAAGACGAGGCCAATCGGCTATGACCGCCGATTTTCTTGGGCAAAACCTTCGGCTTGCTCGGTTATTTCACGGGCTGTCTTTGCAGGATTTGGCCGATAGAGTCAATAAGTCAAAGCAATATCTCAGTCGGTTGGAATCAGGCTTAGAGCCTCCGCATGAAAGCCTGGAAACAGCGTTGGCGGAAGCTCTGGACGTGCTGCCCCGATTTTTCAGGGAAGTCGATCCGATGCCGATTTCCGACGAGCAGTGCCATTTTCGTAAACAGCTGACCACGAAAGTTGCGCTTAAGCAGGTCGCTCGTGCACAGGGCGAGATGTTTAAGCGACTGGTGTCCGTTCTTGACCAGAACTTAGATTTTCCCAATTACGATTTTCTACATGAAGAGGTATCAACGCCCGAAGAGATTGAACGCGTTGCTGAAATAAGCCGGTCTCATTGGGGGTTGGGTTTAGGGCCAATTGCTAATATGAGCCGCGTTGCAGAAAATGCTGGTGCGGTATTGGTAAAAACGGGTGGGCTAGCGGACGAGATCGATGCCATTTCGTTTGCTACTCGGCGGCCGGTTATTACGTTAAATGCTGGAGGGAAATCGACTTGCCGTACCCGGTTTGGAATCGCGCATGAAATTGGACACTTGACCATTCACGTTGGCGTCCAAACGGGGGATAGAGCAACAGAATCCCAAGCCAACCGATTTGCGAGCGCGTTTTTAATGCCGCGCGCATATTTTATTAAGGAGTGCCAAAAAGCGTTACGCGGCAGTCGGCTGAATTGGCAAGCACTGTCCGACATCAAAATGCGCTGGGGGGTCTCAAAAGCGGCGATTTTGTATCGTGGTCGGCAGCTCGGCGCGTTTTCGGAAGAGCAATATCGGTCTGGTGTTATTTCATTGCGTCGGCACGGGGAAGCGCTTCAGGAGCATGAAGATCGTGATATGGTTCAGGAAAAGCCTGAAGTTATTTTGGACAGCATGAAAGTTTTGGCCGAGCAATGCGGCATGTCCAGAAAAATGATTGCCGACTTGATGTTTGTAAAACCTGAACTTCTCGATCAGTTGGTTGGCGTTAAAGCTGATGAATCGTTTCAGAATAATATTGTTATTCTGCAATATCATCGTAGTTTGAATTAGGTTTTCAAAAGTAACTTGATGTCGTTTTTTTTGCTAGACAATCGCCTTTTCTTTAAGACTTGCTTTGGCTCTGGCAAGCCTTCATGAATGGAATTGTTGTCGAAGGGTGACGACATTCGGTTGACAGAAGAATGCGCTAAGGCATAAAAAATTCGGCAGTATTAGCATTATGACCTATTTATTGTTATCTATACATGACAATAAAATCATTATAGTGCTAAGATTGACTCATGAGAGTCTCAAAAGAAGAACTAATTGCCGTATTGGCCCAATTCAATCCCTGGTGGAGAAGCGAACCGATTGCCGATTTGCCAGATTGGCAGCGTGCCGCTTCGCGTGAGTTAAGTCGCTGGATCAATCATCCGCCTGCCCATCGCGCCATTTTGCTGTCCGGCGCACGCCAGGTCGGCAAGACCACATTGCTGCTGCAACAGATCGACGCTTTGTTAAAGCAAGGTGTTCCGGCGGCCAACATCCTTTACGCCACTTTTGACCATCCGGTGCTCAAGTTGGCAGGCATCGAAGCGGTTTTGGAAGCCTGGCGCGAACGCGAGCCGCGGGTCGATGGACCTGAATATCTGTTCCTCGACGAAGCTCAGTTTATTCGCGATTGGGGCACCTGGGTCAAACACCAGATCGATTTCAACAAACAGCGTCGCATCGTCTTTACCGGTTCGGCCATGCCCTTGGTGGAAGCCGACCAGGAGTCCGGCGTCGGTCGCTGGCACACTATTCGGCTGACTACGCTGTCGTTCTACGAGTACCTGCAAATCAAACAAGTGCAACTGCCACCGTTACCGCCATTAAAGAGCTTGACCGAGCTGTTCGACTGGACGCCGCCACAATTTTACCGGGCGCAGGAAATCGCCGTGCCTTATGTCGGCCATTTCCACGAGTATCTGATTCGCGGCGGTTTCCCGCAAACCGCCCAAGTGGAAAGCATCACTCAGGCGCAACGCTTGCTGCGTGAAGACATTATCGATAAGGCGCTCAAGCGCGATATGACCGCGCTGTTTGGTGTGCGCCGGATTCTCGATCTTGAGCATACCTTCCTCTATCTGTGCATGCATGATGGCGGTTTGCTGAATATCACCGACTTATCCAGCAACCTGGAAGTCAAACGTCCCACGGCTCAGCATTTCATTGAGCTGTTGGAAGCCTGCCACCTGATTTATCGCTTGCCGCCGTTTGGCTATGGCAAAGACGTGCTCAAGGGCCGCTTCAAAATTTATCTGGCCGATGCCGCGATCGCGCCCGCTGTTTTACTCAAGGGCAAAAGTATCATCGACGATCCCGCCGCCTTGGGCGTAGCGACCGAAACCGCCGTGTTTAAACATCTTTTTGCGCGCTATTATTCCCAAAATGTGCGTTTTACCTACTGGCACGGGAAAAAAGACCGCGAGGTCGATTTAGTCGCGGAAATCGGCGGCCAATTGATCCCCTTTGAAGTGAAATACCGTGCCCAGCATACCGGCGCACGGGAACTGAAAGGTTTGATCGAACTGTGTGAGCAAAAGAAAATTGCCCGCGGCTACGTTGTCACTAAATCGCTGGATGACTTCGGCTTAATGACCGGTTTGCCGCAAACTGGCGATACTGCCAGCCAGATTATGCGTCTACCCGCACCGTTGCTGTGCTACTGGATGGGGGCTTCGGAATTGAATCAACCCGAATTTAACGATTAAGCCGGGCAACCGGCGATAGGAAACCATGCATCAAAGCCAACTCAAATGGATTGCAGACTTAATCTGGAAATATCGCCGATGACCGTCTGCGCGACGTGTATAGCCGAGGCAAACCAATCGCTGCGCCGCAATCGTAAATTTGAATTCAGTCAAACTTAGCCAAGGTAGCAGACGCAATGTGTAAGGGAAAATAATGATCCTGACCGATAACGAGACCAAAGTCGATTTATTGAATAACGAGGCCATAGCGACGACAATCATTGGCCTTCTTCGGAAAAATCCAGATCATCCTGTGACGATCGGTGTGCATGGCGACTGGGGGGCGGGCAAGTCTAGCGTACTTGAAATGATAGACTCAGGTTTCGAAGGGACTGAAGAAGTGTTATGCCTCAAGTTCAACGGGTGGCGCTTCCAGGGTTTCGAGGATGCGAAAATCGCCCTAATTGAGGGAATCGTAACTGGTTTGATCGAAAAACGTCCGGCGCTTACCAAAGCTGTATCCGGTGTCAAGGAGGTGTTCCACCGCATAGATTGGTTGAAGGTTGCCAAGAGAGCGGGAGGTTTGGCTGTTACGGCTTTTACAGGAATTCCAACGCCTGATCAGGTAACGGGTATTATTGGCTCTCTCGAAGGGGTGTTGGAAGATCCTGCTAAACTGGCAACGAAAGAAAATATCTCGGCCACTATCGGTGAAGTGAAAGCTCTGCTGAAGCCCTGCGAAACCAAGAATGTACCTGAAGAGGTAGAAGCGTTCCGCAAGGCGTTTGAGCAGCTTTTAAAGGATGCGGGTATCGAGCAGCTTGTAGTCCTAATCGACGACCTTGACCGTTGCTTGCCTGATACTGCGATCGAAACCCTCGAAGCAATTAGGCTGTTCGTGTTCACGCCCCGAACTGCATTTGTAGTCGCAGCTGACGAAGCCATGATCGAGTATGCGGTACGCAAGCACTTTCCCGACCTTCCTGATAGCACTGGGCCTCGGGACTATGCCCGTAACTACCTAGAAAAGCTCATTCAGGTTCCGTTCCGCATTCCTGCACTCGGTGAGGCTGAAACACGAATTTACGTAACGTTGTTGCTCGCCGGCGCGGAGATTGGCGAGGGAGATGCAGACTACGCGAAGCTCATTGGTGTGGCTCGGGAGCAGCTTAGGCGTCCTTGGACCAGTGGTGGTCTCGATGCCGCGACCGTTAAAAATGCGCTTGGGCAGAAGGCAGAGAAAGTCAACAATGCGCTCGCCCTCAGTGATCAGATTGGTCCGGTTCTGGCCAGCGGAAGCAAGGGCAATCCGCGGCAGATCAAAAGATTCCTCAATACGCTTCTCTTACGTGAGCGCACCGCTGAGGCACGTGGCTTCGGGGATGACATTAAATTACCAGTGCTTGCTAAGCTCATGCTTGCAGAGCGCTTCATTCCGAGACTGTTTGAGCAGATAGCGTTTGTTGCGGCAGTTCATCCTCAAGGATTATGCGAAGATCTCGAATCACTTGAAAATGACTTGGCGACTTCTGAGGAACAATACAACTCAGAGAACGAATTGAAAGATCAGAAATCCTTCGATCCAGGGGTTAGTGCTGGTTCTGGTGTCTTAGCTGAATGGAAGTCTTTGGAAACAGTATGTGAATGGGCATGCTTATCACCAAAGCTTTCGGGCATCGATTTACGCCCTTACTTGTTCGTAACAAAGGACAAAAAAGATTACTTTGGCCCGGTATCAGTTCTAGGTTATTTGGCTGTTGTGGTAGAAAAACTTTTCGGTGGCAAAATGACTGTCCAGGGTTACGAATCAGAACTGAAGCAGCTCGTTCAACCCGAAGCAGACAAGGTATTTGAAGCAGTGCGTACCAAGATCATGAGCACAGGCACCTTCGATACGAAACCGGTTGGTGTCGATGGGCTCGTCGTTCTCGTTAAAGCTCAACTCGGTTTGCAAGGTCGTTTAATGGACTTCCTTGAGGCATTGCCGAGTAGCAAATGCGGACCTTGGGCCGTTAGTGGATGGCAAAGCGTCATCAAAGACGATGAGTGCAAATTGCGTCTGTCAAAACTACTGGGAGATTGGAGCAAGGTCACCAACAACCCTGGACTTAAGGCCGCTGCCGACGCGGCGCTCAAGGAAATAAAGGGAGGGCGCTGATGGGAACGTCGACGTCGTATGGCGGTCCTGGCGGCGGTACGCCGTTAGTTCCAACATGGCTCGGGGATGCAGATGGTAGGGAGGCTCCCGTAACCCCTCCGGCTGGAACGGATAGCCCGCCACCTGCCGATAGTGCGGGGTCACCAATACCTCCAAAACGTCCACCCATTGGTGAAGCTGCTGACCCACAACGTTTTTCTGGTGCCCGTAATAACTTTACTCGATTCGCTGGTTCTGGTGGTAGTGATAGAGCCAGCCTAGGCCGGGCAGTGTCGAAATATGTTTCTGCGTCGACCGGTGGTGCTCGCCTGGCCGCCCAGCGCATGGGCGCATCACGAACGGCTGGTGCTCGGCTCCTAGGCTTCCTGTCTGATGTACAGGCACGGGGTGTTCGTGAGGCATTGCGTGCACTTGATCTGGAGTCTCTCGCGGGACGTCCGATCACCGAAATTTTTGTTGGCTTAGCTGACTATATCTGCCCTGGAGCTGGTACGGTCGATGAAGGCATTGCTCGCGAAGCTTACATCGAAACCATTGTAGAGTTGGCAAGTGAAGGGCTAACCGATCTTTCCACGTTCACTCCGGATCAAATGCAGACTGTCTTCGAGCTTTATGCGACGCATGCGATCGAAGCCCGGATATGTAATGACATCGGCACCAAGGTGGTAACAATGCCGGCAGATGCTAAGGTCGCCCTTCGCGTCGAAAAACAATTACGCGATTTCATCCGTGGCGGGGTAAGCGACGCGCTAACACGAGCCTACGTGGATTCACCAAATCTGACCATAGAGAAGATCCAATCGTTCGTGGATTCGATTTATGAGTCCGCATTTAGCATCCTGCAGGCAATGGGAGAAGCAGAGGCTAACCAATGAAGAGGCAACTTTTGGTGGGCCGTTTTGGCCCTGATGATCTCCTCGAAGTTCCTTCAGAAGCCGACGAGCAAACGACCTATCTTCAGCTCGTTGCTGGTAATCGATCCTTGGATCACGGCATTGGTGATGCACTGACCAATCTAAATAAGCTTGGTGTATTCCCATCGGAAATTGGTATTGATCTGCTCTTGATTGCTGCTCATGTGCATGCGGCAGATACACGAATCTCTCGTACCGAACAGTCGCAAGACTCTTGGACGCGAGAGATTCGCCTCGTGGTGCCGGTCAGTGAACCGGAACGATGGGGCGGAGTAGTAGCAACGCTGAAGAAAGCGCTGGATTTTCTGACGGGCGATAGGTGGATTATCGGATTCAGGGCGCGTCCGTCCCGTTTTGCGGTGATCGCACAGCAGTCCTCTTTAAGTTTGATGGCTCCACCTTTCGATTCAGTGAGCTTGTTTTCTGGCGGTTTGGACAGCCTGATAGGCGCCATCGACTTGCTGGAAACTGGCGAGACTCCTTTACTGGTTAGTCATTTCGGTGAAGGCGCGACCAGCGATGCCCAAAGCAAGCTGTTTTCTGGGTTGAAGAAGTACTATGACAAGTCGCTGTTCGAGAGATTGCGAGTCGGGATGGTTTTTGAGGATGGCCTTGTGCAAGGTGTTGGGTCAGAAAACACGACCCGTGGTCGATCATTTCTGTTCTTCGCCCTAGGCGTGTTTGCTGGCTCTGGTCTTGGGAAGAGATTCACTCTTCGTGTGCCGGAAAACGGGTTTATAGCACTGAATGTGCCCTTGGATCCCTTGCGACTCGGCTCCAATAGCACGCGCACCACGCATCCTTTCTACATGGCGCGATGGAATGAGCTTTTAGGAGAGCTTGGAATTGACGGCAGCATTGATAACCCTTATTGGGATAAGACAAAAGGTGAGATGGCTGCCTATTGTCGAAATCCTGAACTTTTAAAGCAGCTGGCATCAGATTCGTTATCTTGCTCATCACCTACTAAGGGGCGATGGCACGGGCTAGGCATTGAGCATTGCGGCTACTGTCTTCCATGTTTGATTCGTCGCGCTGCATTGGACACTGCTTGGGGTAAGGGGAGTGATGGGACGACATATACCGTGTCCGACCTACACGCCCGGCCTCTGGATACTCGGGAATCGACTGGTAAGCAAGTCCGTTCCTTTCAGTATGCGATTGAGCGGCTCAGGGCAAATCCGCAGCTTGCACATCTCCTTATCCACAAACCTGGTTCGCTTACCGACGAGATTGCGCGCTTGGATCATTTTGCCGATGTTTACCGACGTGGCTTGGACGAAGTGGCGAGTCTGATTGATGGTGTCAAGACGAAACCAAGCTGAGGGGAAAATGCTCATGAACGCTACAGCGGGTCTCGTGGACTTCCATTGTCACCTTGATTTGTACCCGGACCATCAAGCTGCCGTGCGGGAGGCCGAAGAGGCTGGCGTATACACACTTACGGTCACGACAACCCCACAGGCATGGCCACGTAACCACGAGATTGCCCAGTGTACGAGGCATGTGCGAGCAGCTCTAGGTTTGCATCCACAGTTAGTAGCCGAGCGAGCGAGTGAAATTGAATTGTGGGAACGCTATTTGCCCGAAACTCGCTATGTCGGAGAAGTTGGTCTAGACGCGGGACCGCGTTTTTATAAGTCTTTCGAATTACAGAAGGAAGTATTTCGGCATATTTTGCAACGTTGTGCAGCGGTAGGGGATAAAATTATTTCGGTCCACAGTGCCCGTTCCGCAAAGGCTGTACTGGATTATATTGAAAGGTATTTGCCTCCCCCTAGAGGAAAAGTCGTATTGCACTGGTTCACCGGTAGTAAGGCGGAAGTCAGACGCGCTATCGAGTTGGGGTGTTATTTTTCGGTCAATTCTGCAATGCTTGAAAATGAGAAACATACATCAACCGTTACCCTCATCCCTCTCGATAGATTATTGACGGAAACTGACGGTCCATTTACCAAAATTGGTGATCGCATATCAAAACCGTCCGATGTAACAGGTGTAGTTGAGAGATTAAGCCGGCTTTATGGAATTTCGACTGTACTATTGACGGCAACTATACGTGAAAATCTGCGTATGATGTTGGCATCGAAAGGGAGCTCGGACTACTAAGTCTGTCTTTTGCCATAAAATATGGCTAATCCTCGTTATTCACTGAATCGATTTCAGAGCGAGGGGCAAAATTGCCGAGTCTAGGATCGCGCTCGCTGACAAAACTTCAAATAAACCGTCTCCATAAAAAGGAAATAACATACATGAACAAATCTGACCTCATCTACGCCATCGCCAGCCACGCCAATCTGACTAAATCCGGCGCCGGTCGCGCATTGGATGGCATTACTCAATCCATTCAAGCCGCGTTGAAATCCGGCGATTCCGTGGCTTTGGTAGGCTTTGGTACCTTTGAAGTAAAAGAACGCGCCGAGCGCACTGGCCGCAACCCGCAAACCGGCGAAGCCATTACGATTGCCGCCGCCAAATTGCCTTCGTTCAAAGCCGGCAAGGGCTTGAAAGACGCGGTTCAGTAAGGGATAGACCTCATTATTGCGGCCCCATACCCCAGCCTTCCAGTTCAGACTGCCGTTTGACCGAGGGGACATCCAAATCGGTCATCCGGCCTTGGGTACGAGTTAAGGTATCCTGCCTGCCGCTGG
>NZ_PIZT01000029.1:0-14581 GCF_002834115.1 Methylomonas sp. Kb3
TAAAGCATCATTGCCCGAGGTTTTCCAGGCCAGCCCACGGCGATGCAAGGAGGCCGTGGCGCGCGTGGCCAACAAACTGGTAATCCTGGGATCGGTGCCGTAGCTGGTCGGCGAAATGCCGGATAAGGGATACATATGGCCCCAAGCGCCGGCACACCAGAACAAGGCATCCAAAGGATTGCCGGTGGCTGCCGCTGCGGCATCGGCAACACAGGCGGAAATGGCCACCGGATTAGCGAACAGTGCCGTTTCCGGACTGGTAAAAAACGCCAGCAAGTCGTTGTTCCAGGTAGGATCGAGTTCCGAGACATACAGCAAATCAAAGTCCCGATAGCCATCACTGTTGCAACGGCCGTCCCAGAACAAATCCAGCATAATGGTCAGCGGAAAGGCGAAGTAGTGGTAATTGAAAAACGACATCTCACTGGCATCGAAGTCGGCTTTGCCGGTGGTGGCGATCAGACGTACATTCGAGGCACTGAACTTATGGCCTCCGAGCGCCGGCGAGCACCAAGGATTACGAACGATCTCGATCAGACGCGCCGGGTTCCATAGGCCCATGGTCATACCCAGCTCGGGAATACCCATCGGATCGGTGCAGAAGCAAAACTTCTCATCGGTAGCGATACTGGGTAGGTTACCACCGCCCAGCGATGCTCCAGCCGCTCGAATCGGAAACAGACAGCTCCAGCAAATATCAGTGATCAGTTTGCCGGACCACAGTTCGGCGTCCGAGCACAATGGGTCAATGCTATTGGTGGTGGTTTCGGCATATAGTGGAGTTGCCAGCGTTATCAAACCGCCCAAGACCCAATGGACAACGGATCGCTTCATGACCGCTCTCCTGATGAGACAGGCAACTTGCGTTCGCGAATTACTATCTGGTGGTCGGATTGCTCGACGATGGAAGGCACATGCTGTAAATGAAAACGGCTACGCACATCCGGCGTCAATAAATACACGGGGGATTTCAATGTGGTTTCCAGGTTTTTCAGATTGCCCCATCCATCCTCGCGCGGCAGTTGCGTCGCCAGATACATCACACGAGCCTTTTTATCCTGGCAGGACTGATGCCGAATCAGTTCGACTTGAGCCGGCACTGTGGCATCGAACACCTTCAGGCATAAGCCAAACGGCATTTTGTCCAACGGATTGACGGTTTGTCCGGTTCGGATGATTAGCTGTCCATTGGGCGCTGTCAGATCTCGCGGGGCGGTAATGGTCAAATCAATGATGCGGTCACGGTCCGCCTGAGCTGCGGGTAAGTTTTCAAATTTTTGTTGTTCCCAAAACCGAGCGATGGCTTGTTGCTGCTTTTGTTTCCAGTCGATGGCGGCCATCCGGCCTTTGAGTTCTTCGAGCAAATCAATTTCGGTAATCTCGCCGACATCGCCCATAGTTCCCAGATCACCTTGTTTGCCGGCTTTGATCTGCTCGTCCAGCCAGGATAGACTGCTGACACCTCGAACGTGTAAAAGGGCTTTCCCTCCTTGTTCAACGACAATGTCCGGCACAGATGAAACCGACCAGCGCTGAAAACGGGTGGGATCGATGACAATGTTCGGCACGGGATTCATGCCTTTCAGCAAGCGTTTGAGGTCGGTCATCAATGCCGGTAGCTTTTGCCCCGGCTTGGGGCCGCGAAATACCAGTAAAACATCATCTCGACCGGACGCTTCTTCGAAGATGCTTTTCAGCGCGGATTCACCCAGCGAGAAGGAAACAAACAACAGCGTCAGTGGCTTGTTCGAAGAGGTTGTCGGCTGGTCGCTTGCCAATGTTGTCGATCGTGTCGATAGCGCTTCTGCTCGAATCGCCTGGGAGGCTTCCAACACTTGTTGCGCCTGGCGTTTCACGTCCAACTGTTCAGATTGGCCATTCAACCAATCGGGCCGAGTCTGGCCTTCCAATGCCTGCAAAATGGCTTGAGAACGTTGCAGCCAAGCTTCTTCTGCCTGAACCGCTTGCACAACGAACCAGCAAAGCAAACAGACCGCCGATTGCCGCCAAGGACGATGAGACCGATCAAAACAACGCATAGGCCCGTCCAATCACTTGGTAATCGTAGACATAGCCCCAGTAGCGCGAATCGAAGCTTTTGTCGGTTTGCCCGGTTACCCAATAGGCGGCCGGTGGAATCGTTTCATGGCGTTTGAAAGAGGAGGGGGCTTTGTTCAGTTTCTCCGTCAAAGGCAGTCCGTCGATGATTCGTTCACCGTTGATAGTGGTGTGCTGCGGATCGACGTGAATGGTGTCGCCGGTTACCCCGGCGGCGATTTTGACGATAATCTGGCCGTCCTTGAAAAAGGGCGCCATGCGCTCGGCGCGGAACGCGATCAAATCGCCGCGCCAGATGTCTTTGTTGTGAGTGTCGATCAGATAAATCCATTTATCCGGCAGGCAGCGATCGACCTGATCGTCGCCGCCGATGAGAAAGCGTTGGCCGATATAGCGTTCTACGGCCAATACCAATAACAAAATCGGTATTGCCTTGAGTAGAAACTGGCCTAATCGTTGGTGATTGGCACGGGGTGACGATGACGAATGAAGCCGAGGCTTCCTCATACCGTTAGCGTCCGGCTTGTCGAACATAAATATCCTCCGGAGCAGCCACCACCGCAGTAGAATCGATCACCAGATAACCCGCATCACTGAGTTTCTTGGCCTGCCCCTGCCAGTCATCGACGATTTTGGCCATTTGTTCCTGGTTGGCGTTGGGTGGTATCGATTGAATTAATTTGGCGCGATCGAGCACGAATACCGGCGTGACCATATTTAATCGAGCGATGGGCTGTTGTAATTGTTGTTGTGCCGCCAGCCAACCGCTGACGCCGCCCAGACAGGTTGCGATGAAAACGGTACTGAGCCATTGCGATTTAGGATCCATAGGTAGTCTCCCTGGGTTTGCTGCTGCGGTTGTCGATAAGTTGTTGAATGGCATCACTCAGACTCAAACCTTGTCGGCGCAGTTGTTTCAAGGCGTTGACGTCTTCGGGTTTGGTGGAAAACAGGATGCGTTTGTACGGATCGACGATCAGCCGGCCAATGCCTGAGCCCATTTCGGTGATGAAGAAAATTTCGGAATAGGCACCGGGCAAGGTATGCACGGTTTTGAGCAGTTCATAGCCGCCATCCGATAGTGGCAGACGCCGATCTTGTTTCATGCCTTCGATGACTTCGGCTTTCTGGCCGAGTAAATACATATTGGCCGAGTTCTCGACGATGGCGCGGCCGGCGGCATTGCGGTACAAATCGTTTACCGATTGAGTGATGGTCACTGCAGCACCGCCGTATTTCCGAAAGCGCCGATAGCCGTGTTCCATGAATTTGGCCACATCGCCTTCGGTGAGCAAATCCCAAGCTTCGTCGATGATGACGATTTTGGGCCGATTGCGTTCCCCGAGATACATTTCCTGCTGGATCTGATAGATCAGCTGCAGCAATACGACTTGTTGTAGATGCTTACGGCCTTTGAGCTCCTCCAGTTCCAGCACGGTAAAGTCGCGAGCGAACTTGGCATTGTTTTGTCCATTGAAGTAGCGACCGTATTCGCCTCGGGTGGTAAAGGGAAACAACTGTTCGCCGACATCCTTCAAACGCTGATCGGCTTCGGCGCAGAGTTGCTTGGCAATGTCGTCCACGGACATGGCCTGAGCTTTATCGGTCCAAAGCTGTTTCAATATCCGCTTCAGACCTGCGGTCTGGAAATCGGTGAGTTTCTCGGTGGGTGCCGCCTCTGGCTCACTAATCCGGCTAACATGTCCGCTTCTTCCTCGAAGTTCTGCACGATCTCGAAGGGGTTCATGCAGATGTTCGATCCGTGGGTGAATTTGACGAAATCGCCTTCCAGCACCTCACAGAGGTTTTCGTAAGAGCGACCCACATCGATGGCCCAGATTTGCGCACCTTCGGTCAGATAGCTGACGATGATCTCGTTGGTCAGAAACGATTTGCCTTTACCTGATTCGGCGGCGATACACAGGTTGTAATTGCCGGTGGTATCGAACAACGACACGGCCATGTGCTCGCCATTACGTGAAACAAAGTTTAAGGTCGGCGTGCCGGTGCCGGCCCAATCGCCGAACAGCGGTAATAATGGAATGGCATGCCGCGTGGCCAGGGTGCGGTAACGTTTTAAATCGGCAATCGCCGTACGCTCGGGCCCAAACGGCAAACAATTCAGGAAAAACGGCAGGCAGAAATACTTGTCTTCCAACAACTGAAAACCCAGCTCCCGGAAATACACTCTGGCATTGGACACCGCCGCCGCTTCTTCAGCTTCGTCGCAAAACAGCAGCACCCCGAAATACGCTCTAATCGGCCGGTCGCCGTCGCGGTAAGCATCGAACAATACGTCGAAATGGTGTTTGCGTTGAACCAACACCGGTAAAAACCGGGCTATCGGTGTATTAACCTGGTTGGTGATGAATTGCCGCACGCCTTCCTGCCGGGTTCGCGTGGATTCGGCATCGGGATAATGCAAGGTCAGGCTGAGCAAAGTATTCTGGCGGATGCCACGGGTACCGGACAAAATGTCACCCAGATAGCTCTTGGCGCTGCCGAAGTAAAAATGATCAGGGGTGCGTTTGGCGGACAAGGTCTTGACGCGTTTCCTGCCGAGCCACAGACCTTTTTCATCGAGTTCCAGGGCATTGTCGTAATCCAGCAATTGATCACGAATCAGTTGGGTGGGATCGCACTCGGGGACGACACGGTCTTTCCAGCCGGCATCGGGCTGCCAGTTGAGCAGCGTGTTCAAAATACGCACATACTGATCGGCGCCCAATAGTTCCGGATACATGCCAATGGTGGACAGCGATTGCTGGGTGGCCATTTGCAATTCGCAGGCACGGCGGATGTCAGCTTCACTCGGCCGAGGGGAAGCCATCGGCAGTTTGACTGTGACCAGAATGTGGCTGCGCCGCAGGCGTGCGCCTGATATCGCTTCCGGGGCTTTGGTGGTGCCGCGCCGCAGAAAGTCGACGCTGGCCTGGGTCATGGTCTTGTAAGTCGGCTTTTGCTGCTTCAAACGTCGGGTCTGCATAATCGCCAGCGACTCTTCGATGTCCGGCGAAGTCCAGAGGCTGACCTGCAACAAGGTGTCAGTCGGCCAGTCCTGATTCAGTAATACATTGACCCGCGCGGACACGCTGGCATCGGCACCCGTCATCGGTCGGCACAGAAAACCAAAGCCTATGCTGCTATCGGCCATCATAAACAGATGGTGGTCATACTCATACGCCAGTACCGGGAAGAGCTGATCGGCACGGGGACGTTGCGCGGTGGTCATAATAGGAACTCCTCTTCAAACAACAACAGGTCTTCAACAGGGCATTCCGGATATAGCCGAATTGTGTAAGGCTGCCGGCACACCAGTGATACCCGGTGGTTGCGTTTCAGCTGCCGTGCTCTGGCCGGATGGCAGGGGTTGATGGGCTGGCCAATGGCATCCTGGACCTTGACGGTCCGCTTATCCTTCGCCAATGCACCAGGGCGGCGGTTGCCCGCCGCAATCTCGGTATCAATCGTTGAACCGGTCATCGTGGTGTGGCCTAAAGAGTGGCGGTGACGATGTTGGTGATAATGGTCGGCGCCGCAAACAGGCCGACGCCGCTGGCAATGCCTAATACAAAGCCCATGATGCTGCCGCGCACGACGCCGGCGACCAGGCCGACGATGACGAACACGATAGCGATAATGCGGCCGAGCAAGCCTTCCACCCAGCCAGTGAGCAAGGTCCAGACGGTGTTGAACTCGGTACCGCCGGTACCGGCCATGGCGTCATTGGCCATCAGCATAAAAAATAACGATGCCAGGGCCATCAAGACCCCGCTTCGATACGAAGTTTTCATCAAAAATATCCTCATTCAGGTTAAAAGACGGTTGCCCGTCGAATCTCGGAGGGTTAGTCCGGCAGGTTTTAAGCGGTTGCCCGCTCAGTCTCGCAGGGGGGGGCCTGCGGTTAAATGGGTTGTGACCCATCAAGGCAATGGCTTGCCGATTCGGGATGACGGGGCGTCTTCATCACTGCCGTCAACGGTCGGCCGTTTCTCGGGCGGACGTTGTTCGACTTGCAAGGGAATCAACGACGAACCGACGGTTGGAACAGCTTTGCCGATCATCCAACGCCTGGGTTCCAGTTCGGTGTAGACGTAGTTGGACACCATCAAATCGCCATCGGCATCTTCCCAAGGCGCGATCCAGATGCGCATGACCTGGGAAGGCGTACGTATCGGCGTAGGATCTTCGATCTTGGGTACGGGTTGTTGTAACGGTAGTGCGAGTGCCGGTGTTGAGGTTGTCTCCGAACTGGGGTTATTTTCCGCAGGTGCTTCCGTTATCGCCGTATTGGTGACTTGATAAGCCTGTGTCGTCGACAGACAGCTGGGTTCGTCCGGCATACCTTTGCAGCCGTAGTCAGTGGTGGCGCAACCGGTGGCGATAGTAATCAGCAAGACATTGATGCCGTAACGGAAAAGGGAGTAAATAACTTTCATTGTTTTTTCTCCGTGGCGTTTTTGCTTTGCGTATCAGGTGTCGTTGCCAGACTGGGTGACGGTTTCGGTTTGTCCGCTAACCAATCGGCTAACGATTCCGGCGCGCCACTGTGGGTGCGTCCGTCAGGCGCAATCAGAAACGGCACACCCTTCAAATCGAATAACTTGGCAGTGACGATGGCTTTTTGCAGTGGCTCTTTGTTGCACTGAACGGGCGGATCGGTCGGCAAGCCGGCGAAATCCTGTTTCAACAGTCGGTCGCGCACCGCGTCTTTGGCTTTGGTATCGCTTGCGCCTAATTCACACGCCAGTTGCACGACGATGTTTTGCGATTCGGGGCCGAGGATGGGGACCATCACCAGTTTGAAGGTGTACTGGTCTTGCAAGGCTTGCAGGTCTTTCATGACTTTGCCGCAGTACGGGCAGCGCGGATCGATGAACACCAACACTTGGGCTTTGCCGTGGCCGACCGTCACCGCGCCCAGATCATCGGGCTTGAGTTTCATCCGCGACAGGTCGATACGGTTGGCGACTTTGTCAATATCGGCCAGTTCCTTGATTTCATGTTGAGTCCAGATGTCCATCAATTTGCCGCCGTAAAAGGCAAAGCGGCCGTTACTGGAAATAAACACGGTTTGCTCGCCGGATTTGACCATCTTCAGGCCCGAGATCGGCAAGTCCTGCATGCCGTCGATCTTGATCGATAAAAGGCCGGCGGCAATGTCCGACACCGGCGGTTTTGGCGGAGTGGCAGCCAGGGCCATGGAGGCACCCAATAGCGCGGCAAGTAATAAAGGTATGTGGCGTAGCGTCATAACGACCTTTGGGTTGGGATTAAGGAATCAGCTCGGTGACTTCAACTTCAGTGCCGTGCCTTTTTGCACGATGAAGTTGACTTGGCGGGTGGCATCGACTTCGATGACCGGGTAAATCTCTTCGGCCATGTCCATGTAAAAATGCGACAGGCGTTCCATCGCGTAGCCCGCGCCTTTCAAGGCACCGCCCTCCATCGACTGCGAGGAAAAGGCGCTTTGGAACGGTGTGGTTCCGGATAGCGCGCCGATGCCGCCTGTCATCAACACAGGAATCTGGTTACGGCCGAAGGCATCGGAAAAGCCGCGTAAAAAGCCAGCCATCATTGATTGGGCAAGCAGCGCACCTTGTTTGGAAACGACGCGACCGCGCACCCCGTTTTTGCCGTCTTCGCCGGTGGCATAGGCATTCATCGGTACTTCGATCACGCCGCCATCCTGGCGGACACAGGAAAAGGTCTCACCGCGAAAGTAGGCGCGCTCGGCACTCAAGTCGCCAAAGCCGGCAGCCAGCAGAAAACACTCGCGCACATCGGCATGAAAGCGATTGGGCAAAATGGCTTCCTTCTTGATCCGGAACAGTACCGGCATCGGTTCTTTCTTGGCTTTACGGCCAGTCGGGGCATCCAGACCATTCAGCAATACGCCGGTTAAAATGCTGCCGGCCGGGATGAAGACGTCGCTGTTTGCGTGGCCTGGCTGAGACTGTCCGTGAGCTGTGGTCTGCGCGGCGTCTTTATCTTTACCGTTGGAGTACTCAGCGCCTTCTTGGATGACGCGAATCTGCATTGCCACCGGCGCCTGGCTGTTGGCACGTCCTCCAGAGACCCCAGCATTGCCGGATGTCGGTCCTGGAATAGCCGCTTGCTCGAAGACGCGGTTGAGATCGTCTTGGCCGTTGTGGAATGGCGCGTTGCTTGGGTGGCGGTTTGACGGTCTTCCCGGAGCCGTTGGCTCCACGGTGGATTGATGGGCGCCGCCTGAGTTGTCAATAACTGCTGGCGTAGCCGCTTTGCTCTTCAACGTCTCGACTTCGCCGGTCACCGCTTGCAGTTTGGCTTCATAGGCTTCGCGCTCCGCTGTAGTCCATTGTTTGAAACGGATTTCGTCGGATTGCTGCTCGCGCCTTTGTTGTTCTTCGATGGCAGCCAATCGGCGGGCTTGTTCGTCGTTCTTCTGCAACAGATCGCGCAACTGCGCGGAAATGCCGTCGATGCCCAACGAGCGTGGATCGCTATCGGTCAAGATGTGTTGGATGGTGGCCTGTTTGCTCAGCGGTTTGCTGACTTCCGGGGTTACGGTGGCCAGCGCGATGATGACGGCTAACACCACGGTACCGATGCTGCCGACGGCCAGATTGCGTTTGGCTGCCGGACTCAAGCGTGTCCACCAGGTATCAACGACCGCCATTACCGTTGCCCTCCGTTCAACAATGAAGGACGCAAAGTGACTGACGCCTCTGGCGATTGTCGGACCACGACATACAGTTCGGTGGCTTCCTGCGGTTTCAAAACCACGTTGGGCCAGACTGAAATTGCCAGTACGTCCTGCTGCGTTGTTGCACAACTACGTTCGTCGAATTCAATCATGTCGCCGCCGGTGTTCTTGGCAAGCCCCACCAGAATCAGCTGATCCTGGCCTTCAAGGACTTGGCCGGTTTTAATCTGCACGCGGTCTTGCAGGCAGCGAATTTGCTCCTGGGGCTTGGGTTCGCGTAGCGAATAACCGGCTGGGGTCTTTTGCAAACCCAAATCCCGAAACAAGGTTTTCAGTTGGCTGATGTAGGCTTGTTCATGTTGGCTCGAGGTTCGATTTGCGGTGTCCGCGCGCTGCCATTGATTCAACAGCTGGTAACTATCCTTATCCAGATCGAGGTGGATTTCCCGTGCCGGAATGCGTTTGGGGATCAGGGTGAGCGAAAGCGCAATATCCTGGTTGTCGCCGGGGGTGATGTATAAGGTGACCGGTGTTTCATCCGAGGTGGCGACGTAAACGATTTTGCCTTTGGTACTGGTGGTGGCCTGGCTGGTGGTCGTGACTACCGGATGTTCGAACGGCGTGACCAGGCGATTCAAGTGGCCGACGGCAATCGGCATCAGTTCGTTGATGCCGGGTTTAACGGCAATGTGTTGTGGACCGATGGAAGTGGCTGATGTTACGTTTAACGCTGCCGCTTGCTGTTTAGCCGCTTTCAATACACTGGCATCGACCGGTGGTAAATCTATGCCAAAATCGGGCTGCGATGAGGCAACCGGCTGTGATGGCGATGCGGGTGACTTTTCGGCCACGGTGGTGACCGGTGGCAACACCGTCACGGGTAAATCATCGGTGGCCCATGCCGAACCGGCAATAGTGAGTAACAACCAGGGATGCAACACGAGTTTCATGGTTTAGCCTCTTGAGGTTGAGCATGGGTGATCTTCAAACGGGCCAGGGTTCTAGGGGAATCCGGATACACGTCGATGTATTCCAGCCGGGGCCGATAGTTTTTGATGGCGATGATGAATTCGTAGGTGCGGGGTTTGACGTCGGGTTTGGAACTGGGACCTTGGCTTTTGAGTTCGCCACTGACGAAGACTTTGTTAGTCTCGGCTTCGTAGTCGACATGACGCGGGGTGAAACTGATCGCGACCCGGTCCATTTTGATGGCCTTGATTTGATCGCTCATGGCATCNAAGCGGTTCGACCGCGGTTTTCAGAAAGTCGGCGTTGGCCGGGGTGGTGTTGCCAAGAAGTTCTGCCAAGAACAAGCCCCAGGACTCTTTGAACTCACTAGAGGCCTGGCTGCGGGTGACCTCGACTTCCTGGGTGAGGGTAGGGGGCACCAGGATAATGCTACGTTCAGTACGCCAGGCGGCCAGCGAGGTGATCACGCAAATGACCAGCAGGCCGATGACGACGACGCGGCTAAACCGGTTCTCGGTCTCGTGTCCATCCCAGGTTTGCAGAAAATCCGACCATCTCATGGTAGAAACCTGCGGATGTAGGGATTGGGGATGGTCTGCGCGCGACTGGGCAGCAAACCAAGCCAATACAGGGCATGCAATGTGTAGCCATCAGGCCGGTTGTCTCGAAAGCGTCGGTAGAACTTGACCGCAATGAACCCGAGCGCCAAGCCGGGAATGAACTGATCGATCAACATGCCGGTGAGCATGCTGACCATGAAGGGTACGATCTCGTCTGCACTCCACAACAAAATGTGGATCGGATCGTCTATCGATTGGGGAATGGCAACGGGTTCCATAATGACCTCCGGTTGGGATGGTCATTATTGTGAATGGATATTTGAATAGATCTTTTGCAGCTGACGACGAATTTGCGCTCAGCTGCAGCACTTGGCCGAATACCAATTGACTTCAAAGGTGTTTTTGGCCTGTTGCTGGGCCAACATTTTGGTGGGGCAATTATTTCCGTTAGTCGTCTTCTTTATACATAAGGGGTCTTGGTCGTTTGGGTTTGCTTTGTTATTAGGCTCAAAACGCTATCGGCAAAACATTCAGACTCTATCTGGCATTAGCAAAAGCAGTAAGCAGATATATGAGTTACCTGCACTTGAAAATTATAGATGGCAATTTAAAGACGAAACGCACACCGCAAAGGGTTGGAGAGAATGGAGGGATATGTGTTAAGCGAACGACATGATTTAGATAGTTCCAGCGATGATGCGCTAGTGCTTGAAGGCGCAATATCGCTGACGGATGTGTTGCAGCGACGCGCAGCCTGTCACCCCCACCGCATTGCGTATACATTTTTGGAGCATGGGGCATCAGGTCAGCATTCGTTGACCTACGACGAACTTAATATAAAAACCCGGCAATTAGCAGCATCGTTGCAGCAGATGGGCATGCAAGGTGAACGCGCCTTATTACTCTATCCACCGGGTCTGGATTACATCGTAGCTTTTTTTGCTTGTCTGTATGCACGAGTGATTGCTGTTCCCGCCTATCCGCCCAGCAATAATCGGCATATGCCCAGGTTGCAGGCCATTCTTGACGACAGCACAGCCAAAATAATTCTTACCACCCAGCAAGTTGCCAACAACATTCGTAATTTTCCCGGCACCACGGGTGATTTGTTAGAGCGAACTTGGCTGAAAACCGATGTCGTTGAATACCCTAATGATGCCAACTCATGGACGCCCCCTAGATTGCAAGCCAAGGACTTGGCGTTTTTGCAATACACTTCCGGCTCTACCGGCGACGCAAAGGGGGTGATGATTAGCCACGGTAACTTGATGGCTAATCAAGAGTTGATCAAACGCCGATTTGGTCACGACGAACGGTCGACTGTGGTCGGTTGGCTGCCGCTTTATCACGACATGGGCTTGATCGGTAATGTCATGCAGCCGTTGTATTGTGGCGCAAGTGCAATTTTGATGGCGCCGATGGCCTTTTTGGAAAAACCGCTACGCTGGTTGCAAGCCATTAGCGATAACCGTGCGCATACCAGTGGCGGTCCTAACTTTGCTTACGATTTGTGCGTCCAAAAAATCAGTCGCGATGAGTTGATGGGAATTGATCTCAGCAGTTGGCAACTGGCATTCAATGGCGCCGAACCTATCAATCCGCTGACCTTGCAACGATTTAGCGACGCATTTAAGGCATGTGGATTCCAACGGCGTTCATTTTATCCCTGTTATGGCCTGGCCGAAGCAACATTACTGGCGACTGGAATCGCTAAACAATCCCTCCCAAGGATTGCGGCGTTTAATAAAACCGCCTTAGAGCAAGGTTTAGTCGATTTGATTGACGAGAATCAATTGAATGCCAGAAGCCTTGTAGGATGCGGCACCATCGATATTCATGATGGACAAGACTTGCGTATTGTCGATCCTGATGCCGGCACCTGCTGCGCGAATGATCAAATCGGAGAAATCTGGCTGAGCGGTCCCTGCGTCGCCCAGGGCTATTGGCAAAACCCCGAGATGAGCGGTAAAGCATTTGTCAAAGATTTCAAAGGCCAATCCTGGCTACGCACGGGTGATTTGGGATTTATAGACAATGGAGAATTGTTCGTTTCCGGGCGCCTAAAAGACCTAATCATTATTCGCGGTCGCAATTATTATCCGCACGATCTTGAGTATGCTGTCGAAGCAGCAACCGATGCTTTGAACCCTGCCTCAACAGTAACATTTTCGGTTGATGAAGGCGATGGCGAAAAGTTGATTGTGTTAGCCGAATTAAAGCGCAATCGGGTCAGACAAGGTGATTATCGAAGCGAGTTCTCGTCTATTCGTGCCCGGTTGACCGAAGAATGCGGTATCCAGGCCGACCAGATTTTGTTTCTAAAGCCCGGCGCTATTTTAAAAACCAGCAGCGGAAAACTCCGGCGTAGCGCCTGCCGCGAGGTGTATTTGCAACAAGGTTTCGAGGCGGTGGCTAGCGATGCCGAACAACAACGGCCACCAAGGCAACAAGCCGCAAACCAGATCAATAAAGCCGCCGGCGCCCACAATCTATTGCGGCATGCTCTGTTGGCGATGGACAAAACCCATGCCACCGATCTGTTGGCGCAACACTTGGCCGGCAAGGTTGCCGAGTTATCCGGGGTGGCGGCCGATAGCATCGATCGTAACCATAGTTTGACCGGCTTGGGTTTGGACTCGCTGAAAGCGGTGGAACTGAAATACTTCATAGACGAGCTGTTGGGGATAGATTTGCCGATTAGCCATTTGCTCGGCGCCGCCACCTTGCACGATGGTGCGGTAACGGCGCTGGGATTGATCGGAAAGGCAGATGCCAAGCCGCCATTAGCCGTTAACGGTGCGAATGCCGAAACTGCGATGTCCTATAACCAACAGGCCTTGTGGACGCAGGCTAAGATGCAAAGCGGCGAAGCGCTGTACCACATGCCGGTGGCGTTAAAAATTCACGGCGACTTGGACGGCGAAGCCTTGCGCCAAGCGCTGGTGGAATTATGCCGGAGGCATGCGCAACTGCGTAGCGGATTCGGCTTGAATACCGAAAATCGTCCGGTGTGTTTGCCGCTCGATAACGCTACGCCCCGGCTGGCGAGGATAGTCTGTAGTGGCGATGAGCAACGGCAGGAGAATTTGCAAGCCTTTGTCCGGCAGCCGTTCGATTTAGAACACGGGCCGTTGCTGAGAGCCGCGGTATTCAGTTGCGGCGACGAAGACCATCTGTTGGCGTTTTGCGCTCATCATCTGATCGTCGATTTTCGCTCCTTAGTGGTAATGCTATCGGAATTGCAGACGCTCTACCTCGGATACCTCAATGGTGTCGTTAGCCATTTGCCGACGTTAGCAACAAGCTATTCCGAGTACGTTCGGCGGCAACAAAGTTATTTGCACAGCGAAGCGGCGAATCGAGATTTGCAGTTTTGGTTGCGGCAATTGAAAGGTGAATTGCCTCGATTGGAGTTGCCGGGTGCTTGTTCCGATGGTGGCGCCCAATCGATGGCCGCCGATATGGAAGGTCTAACGATTGCGGCGGATGTATTGGCCCGATTGAAACATTCGGCGGCAGAGCACAATACCACGCTGTATACCTTGCTGCTGGCCGTATTCAAGACTTTGTTGTACCGATATAGCGGCCAGCAGGATCTGATTGTCGGTTCTCCGACGCTAGGTCGGCCCATGCGTCAGTTTGCCGAGTTGGTGGGCTATTTCGTCAATCCCGTGGCTTTACGGAGTAGGCCTAGCGGCAATTTGCGGTTTTGCGATTATCTGGCCAAGGTCGATGCCGCTGTTCTAGGTGCATTGGAGCATCAATGTTATCCGCATGCCTTGCTGATCGATAAATTACGCGCTGAACAAGCTAAAGGAGCCATCGAGCTTTATCGTACATTTTTCGTATTACAGGACAATGCCGATCCCATTGCCGGAGCGCTAGCCATTGGACACCCCGATATAAAACTGAGGTGGGCAGGGTTCGAGGCTAGGACTTGTCGTTTGCCTGAAACTGCGGAGGAATTCGACTTGGCTATGCTGGCCGCAGAGACTGACGGTGGGTTGTCGGTAACATTCCGTTATCGCACCGATGTCATGATGCGCGAAACCATATTGCATTTGTTGGGACATTTTCAATGTTTGCTACACGGAATTTTGGCCAATCCGGATAAGCCGTTAGCTCAATTGCCGTTTTTAACCGTGCCCGAACAGACGCAATTGGCTAAATGGAACGCTACCGCGACCGAAAGCATTGCTGTTTTAACCTTGTATGGCTTGTTCGAAGCCCAGGCCGAACAAACTCCCGATGCCATTGCATTGACGTCCGAAGATCAGTGCTTGAGCTACGCCGAACTGAACGCCAA
>NZ_PIZT01000027.1:0-11212 GCF_002834115.1 Methylomonas sp. Kb3
CGCGAGGAATTGCTGGCATTATGCAGCCTGGATACTAAGGGTATCTTGGCTAAGATTCAGGCGGTTTGTGCGTAAATCTGGAGGTTAGAAATGGAGAGATTGAGAAACAAGATTCGGGATATTCCGGATTTTCCAAAACCCGGCATTATCTTCAAAGATATAACACCACTGGTCAAAGACCCAGCCACATTACGTCTAGCGGTCCATCAACTGCTACATCCTTTCTTAGGCCGCGACATCACCGCAGTGGCCGGCATGGAAGCACGCGGCTTTATTTTCGGTTCGCTGGTGGCCTGGGAACTGGGTATTCCGTTTATCCCACTCCGCAAACCCGGCAAACTACCTTATGATGTACAAAGCGTTTCTTACGACCTGGAATACGGCTCGGCTGAACTGGAAGTGCATATCGATGCAGTGGACAGTAACGACAAGGTGTTGTTGATCGACGATCTATTGGCCACTGGCGGCACCGCCAAGGCTAGTTGCGAACTGATCGAAAAGCTGGGCGCTACCGTGGTAGCCTGTGCTTTTGTGGTGGAACTGGATTTCTTACAAGGGCGGGAAAAACTGGGTAACTACGAAGTGCATGCCTTGCTACATTACTGAGAAATACTACAGAGACGCCTCCCTGCGTCTCTTCAAACAAATTTAACGGCGATTAAGCGGTCTTTTTTTTTTACTCATTTGGTCCATTTTGTCGGAGGCTTTTTCAAATTCCAAAGCAGCATTATCGAACGATTTGGACATGCTATCGAACGCCGCACTACTGGGCTTTACATTGCCAGGAACTACCTCAATGCCATTTTGCACGTGACCGGGTAGTTTTTTGGCCGTATCGGCTTTTGGTTTTTGCGTCGCACTAGTTTCTTTAGGCTTTGCTGAAGAAATTTCACCAACATCGACATCCGCGTCTATATCGAGATCGTAGTCAGTCGAATTACTCTTGCCGTCATTAATCAGGTTCTTGCGATATTGCAAAAATGACTCACGGGTAAACACATAAGGATCCAACGCTGCTTCGTCGATAAAATTCAACGCGCCTTCGGCATTCGCCCTATCGTTAATCCCTTCTACAATACCGGTACCCGGCACGTAAGTTCCTGGATTGGCGGCTTTATCCACCACAATTGCCGCGCCGTCACGCACCGTAGTCGGCCCCAAAACCGGCAGCACCAAATAAGGGCCTTGATCGACCCCCCAGACCGCGAGCGTTTGCCCAAAATCCTCAACATTATTTTGCAAGCCTAGATCGCTGGCCACATCAAACAAACCGAGCAGACCCACCGTGGAATTGGTCAGGAACCGCCCAGTATCGGAAGCCCCTTGTTCAAACTTACCTTGCAGAACATCGTTCAAAACAACATTGATACCTTTAAGATTGGTAAAAAAATTGCTAACTCCAGTTTGCATGAAATTAGGCGTTACAGTCTTATACCCATTAGCGATAGGCTTCAGCAAATGCTTATCCAAGCCCATGTTAAAACCGTACATGGAGCGATTGAATCCCTCGTAAGGATCCGCTGCGTCTGACTTAGCTTTAGACGCTCTGTTAGCATCGACCGGATGCTTATCCGTGGTAGCACACCCGGTTACCGATAATGCGCTTGAAAATAACACCACCCAAAACAGGGATGCCTGGCTGCTGCCTTGATAACGAGGGCTATACATTACTGACGATTCCTAACAAACTTATTGCTTTGCGTAACTTTCAATTTTCTCAGTGATTTTAACGATCAAGGCATCAAAACCATCACGGCTTAATACACTAGTGTAATCCGATCTTTTCAATGCCAAATCACTGACGCCATCGGCTATTATATTGATAATTTGCCAGCCATCGTCTTTTTTCTTCATCATATAATCGAACTTGACATCCTTTTCGCCGGGAATATGCAAGTTGGTATGAATCACCACGCCCCCCCTACCGGTCTCCTCTTCAGAAGCAAAGGTAAACGATTCGCCCGAATAGTCTTTAAAGTTATGAGCATATGCCGACACACTAAGCTTGCTGAATACGCTTTCCAGTTTATTCTGCTGCTCCGTTGTCAACTCTTCCCATTGCTTGCCCACCACGATTCTGGCGATTTTAGGCAAATCATGGCTCTTTTTTACCGCCACATCCAGTTTGTCGTAGCGCCCTTGAAAGCCAAGCTCTTTGCCGGCTTTCATTACGCTCAGCAGCTGATTTTGAAACTCTTCGACAACCTGACGAGCAGAAATCTCTTCAGCATTAGCCAAGGACGACAGACAGACAAGCATTAGCAAACTAAGACTGAAATACAATTTTTTAAACATAATCGTTATAAAAACCTGTTAATTGAGGATGACTTACAGGGTTAGTCTTAAGACTCTACTTTTACCGGAATCTCGGAAATTGCCGACTTTTTGAAAGAAGCAACAAACTCAGGCTGCTTTTCAGCAACCATTTCGCCGGAGGTTTTGGGACCACGCACCGCTGCCCACAAAGCTTTCAATGGATGCGCCAAGGTATCCTCAACCGCTGTTGCTTCGTAGCCGCAATGCGCCATGCAATTAGCGCATTTAGGATTTTTCACCGTACCGTATTTGTCCCAAGGCGTGTCATCCAGCAACTCTTGAAAAGAATTAGCATTACCTTCGTCAGCCAACAAATAGCAAGGTTTTTGCCAGCCGAATACGTTGCGCGTTGGATTACCCCATGGCGTACAGTCGTAATTCTGATTGCCGGCCAGATAATCCAAATACAGCGACGAATGGTTCAATTTCCACTTACGGTTCTTGCCGATTTTGAAAATACCGCGAAACAGGTTTTTAACGTCAAGACCTTTAATAAACACGTCCTGCTTAGGCGCGCGCTCGTAGCTGAATCCAGGCGCAATAGTGACGCCCTCTACACCCAACTCCATCGCGTAATCCAAAAACTCCGCCACTTCTTCCGGGGTTTCACCTTGGAACAGGGTGCAGTTGACGGTAACCCTGAAACCTTTACTCAAGGCTAATTTGATCGCTTCGACAGCGATGTCGAAAACGCCTTCCTGGCAAACGGAAGTATCATGCCGCTCTTTTAAACCATCCAGATGCACGGAAAAGGTCAAATAAGGCGATGGCGTGTAATCGTTAATTCGTTTTCTTAACAGCAAGGCATTGGTGCAAAGATAAACAAACTTCTTTCTAGCAACGATACCGGCCACAATCTGCGGCATTTCTTTATGAATCAAGGGTTCGCCGCCTGGAATGGACACCATCGGTGCGCCGCATTCATCAACCGCAGCCAAACACTCCTCAACAGAAAGCCGCTTGTCGAGAATATCATCGGGATAATCGATTTTACCGCAGCCCGCGCATGCTAAATTGCATCTGAACAGGGGCTCCAGCATCAAAACCAAAGGATACTTTTTTACACCTTTGATCTTTTGCTTGATCAGATAACTACCTACAGCCAATTGCTGACGTAAAGGAACACTCACAGCATTATTCTCCAAAAACTATCACGACATCCAGCGACCACAGCTGTTACAAAAAAACAACAGCCGCAAACCGATAACCATCCTAGAAGTGACACCTGCTGCGGCCAATTTAGACCATCAATTAGGCTCGAGGCGCACAATTAGATGTGGTCAGAATACCACTTTCCAACAACATACTCCAGATAAAATACGCAAAAAACAACAAGAACATGCGCACATTTCCTGAAAGCCACACAAAGCCGCTTAGCAACCACAAAAAAGCCTAACCCCTAAAAAACCATAATTATTTTTCTAAAACAACAACAAAGATCAGAAACATGAACTCATATATTGCTTTTGCCAGCACCATTTCGACAAATTTGCCATAAAGCAACATCACTTTGCAAAACACCAACAAACAGTCTATCATTTGGGCAACTAATAGTTAGCCTTGATACAGATGAACGGATCTCAAACACTAATCAATAATCCGGAGTTGCTCAGACAACTAGCCGACGCCGAACTGCAAGCCACCTTGCTTGAAGGCGTGTCGCGCACGTTTGCGCTAACTATCCCGCAACTCCCGGATGAACTGTATCCGGCTGTGGCGAATGCTTATTTGCTATGCCGGATTGTCGACACCATAGAAGACGAAATATCCCTTAGTGCCGAACAAAAGAAATACTTTTGCAGCGCTTTTATAGACATAGTCAAGACCGGCAATAACGCAGATGTATTCAGCGCCGAGCTGGCTCCACTGCTCTCTGAGCAAACCATTCCGGCCGAACATAGCCTGATCCAGCTGGTGCCTCGCGTGATTGCCATAACCCGCTCACTGGACGCTCCGCAAATAGAAGCCCTGGCGTGTTGCGTGGAAACGATGGCGAACGGCATGCCGGTCTATCAGGCGTTGGATTTACATGCCGGTTTGAAAACCCTGAAAGACATGGACGACTACTGCTACTACGTAGCCGGCTGCGTCGGTGAGATGTTGGCAAAGTTGTTCTGCCATTATTCTCCGGAAATAGCCGCGCATCGCGAAGAACTATTGAGGCTCTCAGTCTCCTTTGGTCAAGGTCTGCAAATGACCAATATCCTGAAAGATATTTGGGACGACGCCAAACGCGGCGTATGCTGGTTACCGCAAGACATTTTCACCGAAACCGGTTTCAATCTGGCCGAGCTGACGCCGGAAACCGACGACGAGCGTTTCCGCCTCGGCCTGAGCCATCTGGTGGCTATCGCTCACGGGCATTTGCAAAATGCATTAACTTACACACAACTCCTGCCCAGCCACGAAACCGGCATCCGCAACTTTTGCCTTTGGGCGCTGGGTATGGCCGTACTGACCTTGAAGAAAATCAAGGCAAACCTTAATTTCAACGAATCGAATCAGGTCAAAATCAGCCGTAATAGTGTGAAAGCCACTATTGTCGCGACCAAATTGACCGTGCGCAGCAATTTGCTGCTATCCCTACTGTTTAACCTGACCAGCCGTAATTTGAAATCGCCGGATTGGCACTATTCACCTATATCGCACACTGGACAATAAGGAATCACTATGTTTACTGAAGCCCATATAGATACCAGCAGCCACGACACGAACAATACCAGCAGCAGTAAAAGCGGCCTTGGCTTACTGAATGCCGCTATCGCACGCGCCCAGGAAAAATTACTTAGCCTGCAAAGCCCGGAAGGTTATTGGGTATTTGAGCTGGAAGCCGACTGCACTATCCCGTCCGAATACATCATGATGATGCACTACCTGGACGACATCGATGAAGAATTGCAGCGCAAAATGGCCGTTTACCTGCGCAGCCGCCAGGCCGAAGACGGCAGCTATCCGCTATTTACCGGCGGCCCCGGCGACATCAGCGGTAGCGTCAAAGCTTATTACGCCTTAAAAATGGCCGGCGACGCCATCGATGCGCCGCATATGGTCAAATTAAGAGAGTGGATACTCAGCCAAGGCGGTGCGGCGCGCGCCAACGTCTTCACCCGAATCGCACTGGCGATATTCGAACAATTACCCTGGCGCGGCGTGCCGTATATTCCGGTGGAAATTATGCTGCTGCCCAGCTGGTTTCCGTTTCATCTGGACAAAGTATCCTATTGGTCGCGCACCGTGATGGTACCGCTGTTCATCATGTGCACCCTAAAGGCTAAAGCCAAAAATCCGCACAAGGTCAACGTCCTGGAATTGTTTGTCGTTCATCCGGACGAGGAAAAACATTACTTTCCAGAACGGACTCTGCTGAATAAATTCTTCCTGGGCCTGGATAAACTGGGCCGCGTTACCGAGCCGTTGATTCCACAACGCATGCGCGAACACGCCATTCAAAAAGCCGTTGATTGGTTTACCGAACGCCTGAATGGCGAGGATGGTTTGGGCGGCATATTCCCCGCCATGGTTAACGCCTACCAAGCCATGTTGTTACTAGGCTTTCCAGCCGATCACCCTAACGTGGTGATCGCTCGCCAATCAATCGATAAACTGCTGGTTATCAAAGATGACTACGCCTATTGTCAACCGTGCTTATCGCCAGTTTGGGATACGGCACTGGCGGCATTGGCTCTGCAGGAATCCGACAAAACCGCTAACGCTCCGCAACTAAGCAAAGCTTACGAATGGCTCAAGAGCGTACAACTGTCTGACGAACCAGGCGATTGGCGTGTTCGCCGCCCTAATCTGGCTGGTGGCGGCTGGGCATTTCAATTTGCCAATCCGCATTACCCCGATGTCGACGATACAGCGGTTGTTGGCTTTGCGATGGCAGACTCCAATCTACCTGAATTGGACGAGTCCATTCACAGAGCGACACGCTGGATTGTCGGTATGCAATCGCAAAACGGCGGCTACGGCGCGTTCGATGTCGACAACACCTATTACTATCTGAACGAAATTCCATTCGCCGACCACGGCGCCCTGCTCGACCCACCGACTGTCGACGTCAGCGCCCGCTGCGCGATGCTGATGGCCCGAGTGGCGAAGGATCACGACGAATATTTACCAGCCCTGAAACGCACTATCGAATACATCCGCGGCGATCAAGAAGCCGACGGTTCGTGGTTCGGCCGCTGGGGCACCAATTATATTTACGGCACCTGGTCTGCCTTGCTGGGCCTGGAACAAACCGATGTACCGAAAAGTGACCCGATGTACACCAAAGCTGCGGCGTGGCTGAAAAGCGTCCAACGCGAAGACGGCGGCTGGGGTGAAGACAACTTGAGTTATCACGACGATAAGAAATTTCGCGGCCGCTACCATTTCAGCACCGCCTTCCAAACCGCTTGGGCCGTGTTGGGCTTGATCGCCGCCGGCGAAGTCCATAGCCAGGAAGTCAAAGCCGGCATTGATTTCCTGCTGCGCAGCCAGCAGGCGGACGGGGTTTGGAATGACCCCTGCTTTACCGCACCGGGCTTTCCAAAGGTGTTTTATTTGAAGTATCACGGCTATGACAAATTCTTCCCATTGTGGGCGTTGGCTAGATACCGTAACGAATTAGCCAAACAGTGACCATAGGAATTCTTGTTGCCTTACCGGAAGAGCTCTCCACCCTGACCCGCCTAAAGTTGGTCCAGGGTGATTGCGTCAGAATCGCCGACAACATTCTCCTGGCATTTGCCGGTGCCGGACCGGTCAATGCGGAGCGGGCCACGCGCCTGTTAATCGCCAAAGGCGCTAAAAAACTGATCAGTTGGGGCTGCGCAGCCGCATTGTCGCCGCAATTGAAACCGGGAGATCTGATGTTGGCCGAGCAACTGTTATCGGAGCAACAACAGGTGTTCGATACTGATCCGCGCTGGCGTAAGCGTCTGCACGAGTTGCTGGATAAGCAGTTTCCGATTTCCAATGGTAAGTTGGCTGAAAGCAGCCATATCGTCAGCAACAGTAGCGATAAGCACAAACTATACCGGCAGACCGGTGCGATTGCCTTGGACATGGAAAGCTGCGCCATGGCCAAAATTGCCGAGCAATCGAACTTACCTTGTCTGGCAATTCGTACGATTGCCGATCCGGTAAGCATGAGCCTACCCCAAGCGGTTACTCAGGCCCTAAATGGCCAGGGGCAGGTAGAAACCAGCAAACTCTTGCGTTTTTTGGCAACCCACCCATGGGAAGCGCCCAGTCTCATCAAGTTGGGCTTACATTTTCATGCCGCGCAAAAAACCTTGAAAATCATTGCCAAACAACTAAACGAAATCATCGTTTTTTAGCAGAAAACCGTGAATTATTGAAGGGTTAAGCAGCGGGAACATAGCGTAATCCGGAAATAAACCAAGCACTTACGAGGTATTACATGTCTTTTAGCATTGCCGATCTTTTTACTCAGCATTTCGACGAGAAATTCGATTTGCACGAGCATTATCTTAACAACCAGATGGTGCGCGTCTTACGCACTATCGGTTACGACAGAAACTATAAAAAAGCGATCGGCCAATATCTTTACGACGAAGACGGTAACGAATACCTGGACTTGCTGAGCGGTTTCGGAGTGTTTGCGATGGGACGCAACCATCCGACCATCATCAAAGCCCTGCAAGAAACCCTGACGCTGGAATTACCCAGCCTGGTACAGATGGATGTGTCCTTGCTCAGCGGCCTGCTGGCCAAAGAAATTCTGGCGACCTGCCCGGACAATCTGGAGAAAATGTTTTTCTGCAATTCCGGTACCGAAGCCGTCGAAGCGGCGATCAAATTCGCCCGCTACACCACCAAACGTTCGCGTATCGTGCATTGCGACCATGGCTACCACGGCCTGACGATGGGCTCATTGTCACTGACCGGCGAACACATCTTCCGCGAAGGTTTCGGCCCACTATTGCCGGAATGTACTTCCGTACCGTTCAATGACTTGGCCGCACTGGAACAAGCTTTGAGCAGCAAAGATGTCGCCGCTTTCATTGTCGAGCCCATCCAGGGCAAAGGCGTCAACATTCCGGACGACAACTACCTGCCGGAAGTCGAGCGTTTATGTAAAAAATACGGCACCTTGTTCGTGGCCGACGAAATCCAGACCGGCATAGGCCGCACCGGCAAGTTCTGGGCCATCGAGCACTGGGGCGTTAAACCGGACATGATTTTGATGGCCAAAGCCTTGTCCGGCGGCTTCATCCCTGTCGGCGGCGTCGCCATGACCACCCATATCATGGACACCGTGTTCAACCGCATGGACCGAGCCGTCGTGCATGGTTCAACCTTCTCTAAGAACAATATGGCAATGGCTGCCGGCCTGTCTGCCTTGCATGTGGTTCACGAAGAAAAACTGGTCGAAAACAGTGCCAAGGTCGGGGAAGACATCATAGCCACCATCAACGCGATGGCGCCAAAATACGAGTTCCTGAAGGAAGCGCGCGGCAAAGGTTCAATGATTGCCATCGAATTCCAGTCGCCGAAAAGCTTGGGATTGAAAGCCGCCTGGGCCATGCTGGAAGCCGCCAACAAAGGCCTCTTCTGCCAGATGATCCTGATCCCGCTGTTCAAGGAACATCGGGTACTGGCGCAAGTGGCCGGCCACGGCATGAACGTGGTCAAATTTTTACCGCCGCTGACGCTGACTCAAAAAGACCGCGATTGGATCGTCAATTCCGTGGAAAAAACCATTGCCGATACGCATAACGTCACCGGTTCGATCTGGACGCTGGGTAAAAACCTGGCCGGCCATGCTCTGAAAAACAAAAAATAAGGTGCCCTACATGAATTTTTTCAAACCCGCTTTGTTCGCCTTGGCACTGGTCGCCAGTAACAGCGCTTTCGGCCACGCCGTTGTCACGCACAATTCTTTAAAACTCAAACCCGTGCCGGTCAATTTGGCCAGTGACGTGGAATTATCGTTCAATTCCAAAGTGGAATTGGATTTATCGGAAGTATTCCTGGTCAGTGCCGGCGATAAAATGCAAACCATTACGGCCACGCCGGGCGAAAAACCCGGCCAAGTCTTGCTGCATCTACCAGCTTTGGAACCCGGCGAATATGCCATCAAATTAAAAATATTCGCCGCCGACGGTCATCTCAGCGAAGACCTGCTACGTTTTTTTGTCAAACAGGCTAAGTGATCCGCATGGAAGGCATTGCAAATTATTTAGACTCATTGATAGGCGGCGTCGATCTCACGTTTTATTCCATCACCATCGGTGGCTTACTGTGGGGCCTGTTAGTCCTGCGCCCCTGGCATGAAGAGGCGCTGTATAACTCGGCCTTGCTGAGCAAAACCGTCAACCTGATTCATTTCGGCAGCAAAGCCCTGGTCATCACCCAATTGTCGAAAATCGGCCTGAAAATATGGCTGATGGCCGTGACCTTGGGCAAATCGCCGTTCCCGGCGTTTTTCCAAACCGTGCAATTCCAGGCCGGTTTAGCGCGCGCTACCTGCGCTTTTATTTTGGCGGTGTTCATCCGGCAAGCGTTAAAAAGCAATCCACGCTCCAAACAATTCTGGGTGCTGTCCACGGCGATTATTGTGCCGCTGGTCATTTCCGCAGCCTGGTTGGTACACGGCGCCAGTCGTTTGGAGGATCGCGGCCTGTTAATGACGTTAACTGTCACGCATCAGATCGCTGCGGCCACTTGGGTAGGCGGCATATTTCAAATTCTGACGTTATGGGGCTTGAAAAAACGTAATGCCATAGCCGTTGAAGTTTGGCCTTTATTGCTGAAACGCTTCTCGGCAGTGGGCATCGGCTCAGTCGTCATATTGCTGGTCACCGGCACGCCGCTGGCCTGGTATTACATCCGCACTTTCCAAGGCTTCATCGGCGCTGGCTACGGCAATCTGTTATTGGTAAAAATCATCATGCTGGGCCTGGCATTAGGCTTTGCCTGGTTGAATCGGCAAGCCGTGAATGCCTATTTCACCAGCCGCAGCCTGTATGCCCTGACCGCGCGCGTGCCCTACTATATCGAAGCGGAAACCCTGATACTGCTGACTATCCTGTTCACTGCCGCCAGTTTGGCCTCGCAACCGCCCGCAGTCGACATTCCGCATTTAACGGCCAGTTTTGAAGAAGTCTTGAACATGTTTCATCCGCGCGTACCACGCTGGGAATCGCCGACTCACGAAGCCTTAATTGCCGGTGAAGCCGGACGGGTGGCCATCGTCGGTCAGATTCCGTCCGAGGCCGCTACCGCCTGGTCGGATTACAACCACAACATCTCCGGCATCTTCCTGGCGACCATGAGCTTCTTCGCGATGTTGTCGTTTTCTGATCGCTTCCATCGTTGGGCGCGCTTCTGGCCGGTGGGTTTCATGGCATTGGGCGTGTTCCTGTTTTTCCGCAGCGACGCCGAAAGCTGGCCGCTCGGCCCTATCGGTTTCTGGGAAAGCACGTTTAACAATGGCGAAATTCTGCAACATCGTATCGCCACTTTACTGGTATTCGTATTGGGTTTGATCGAAGTTAGAGCCCGTCTTAACAATAACAGCGGCTTCATGCCTTACATGTTTCCGTTGCTGGCGGCATTTGGCGGCATGATGCTGTTGGCGCATTCGCATGTCGGTTTCGAGGCAAAAACCGCCTTCCTGATTCAGGTCGGCCATACCATGATGGGCGTATTCTCGCTGATCCTGGCTTGCGGTCGCTGGCTGGAACTTAAGCTAGATTCGCCCGGTAAAAACGTAGCCGGATTTATTTCAGTGTTCGCTTTATTCCAGATAGGCGTCATCCTGATGTTCTATCGTGAACCCCTGTACTGATCATGAAACAGACTAACGAATTTCCGTTACTAGATACCATCCAGACTCCCGCCGACGTTCGGGCCCTGAAGCCTGAACAACTCGAACCCCTGG
>NZ_PIZT01000030.1:0-9287 GCF_002834115.1 Methylomonas sp. Kb3
TGCCATGCAGATAAATCGCGCCAATCTCAGTGTCAACAAAAGTCAATCCGCTATCCAGTGCGCAGGCACGTTCCAGCAATTGATCGTTAAACAGCACGGGAATAGGAAAACCGCGCACCAAGCGTTTCAGCGTGGTGGCAATTTGCCCCATCTCCAACGCCACATCCTGCAATGTAATACGGGTAATACCGTTCCAGTCTTGGACGGGTGTGATCGTCACCGGCTTAAATGCCAGAATGTGGTCAGTTTCGACATCGATCGAACCGCTTTTGCTGGTGACGCTGATGTGTCGACAGGCAAACAGTGCCGATAAAAAGCCGATTCCGAACGGATGCTCATGGGCAACCACATCCGCATTCCAGCCGGATTCGGCTACTGTTAGTAGTGTTGCCATCGAGTCGATGCCGCAGCCATCATCCAAAACCTGTAGCGTTTTGGTTTCAGGACAAAATTTAATCACCACCATGGCCGCATTGGCCCGGCGAGCATTTTGGATCAGCTCGCCCAGGACCGTGGTTTTGTTGGTGAAACTGAAGCGTAGACTTTTGACCAAGTTGGCTTGGTTGACTTTCATCGCGAGTTCGTTGTTTTGTGTGTTCATGTGTTATCTCCGGGTATAAAAATGCCCCAAGGACATGACATAGTCCAACCCCGACGGGGAGAACGGATCATCTCCCCGAGGCGGGTAGTACTGGCTAGGCCAGTGGTTAAGTTAAAGACCTGTATAACACCGGATTACGATGCCAAAGCCAGATCAATAGCCGATGGTACAGACCCCGCCCATTCCAGCAAGCTGGATTGGGCGTTTTCCAATACCGCATCGGGATCGATACCCCGACTGACAAGTACCGTGCTCATTGCTTGTGTCAACAGGCCATGGCCTCTTTCCCGTTCCGACTCCCCGCCGTGCTTGATAGCCCAAAAGGGATCGAATCGGATAGCTCGACCATTGCGTTTGCACTGCTTGTTCACTTCGGTGTGAAACGCCTTATCGAACGCTTCCGCTTGTTCGAACTGATGCCAGAAACCTTTTCCAGCTTGGATGTCCACCGGCGGCAACCAGCGGCGCTGGCGGCCGACCCAACGGTTCATCCGATCGATCAGGGTTTTACTTTTCGGAAAAAAGTGAATGGTGCCAACGCCGGGATAATAGCGAACGTCAAAATAACTACCGCCAATCCGCTTGCCGACCCGAAGTGCGTGAAAATGCTGCCGAAACACCGATACCAAACTTACTTCCGCTTCGGTCTTGCCGTCGAGCAAGGCAAATACCTTGTCGAAGTCGGCCAGCAGCCGTTCCGATTCCCAGTTCAAACCATTCTGGTAAGAACTCGAGCCGTGACCCGGCAGAATGAAGCGCGTGGTTTTGATCCGCATACCCAGCGTGCGATGTTTATCATTGGATTTCCAGCCCATGTAAAACACCGCGTTATCGCTGTAATAGCGGGTGATCAAATCGAATACATCGCATACCATGCTCAGTTGAATTTCACCTTGCTGATCGATGATGCCTTGCAAAAAGCCGTAGATATTCGGTACGGTAAATTCCAAAGACTTGACCGTTTCGAAATCCGATTCCAAGCGTTTTTGCGCCGCCGACGACAAGCGCGACGTGACCTGTGTCGAGCGTAAAATGCTGACCCAGGCCCGATTCTTCAAATCGTGATAGCGTTTAAACAGCGTCCGCTTCACCGCATCCGAAGACGACTCGTCTTCACTACTGATACCGCCACCGCTTAGTTCGCCGAGGGTTTTGCCCAGCATGGTCCGATAACGACTGGCACGGGCTTCACTGACCACGGCCTGTCGCGCTGCTTCGACCGCGGCATTGAACATCAGTACCGCATTGTCGATGAAGGCGTTTGGTAAGGCCAACTCGTTGGGCATTTGAAACTCACCGGCTAAATCGTCGGCCTCCCGCCTATCCTGGCGCAAATCATCCAGAATACAGCCGAGGATGTCCTGCTCAAACGTTGAGGTTTTCCTCAACCAGACCAAGGCCACCTCGACCGGCGTTTTGCGTTCGGCATCCTCGCCGGCGAACATTTCTGGCAGAAACTCGACTTCGCCGTGCTGCTCGATCAAACGCAATAACAGCTGGCGTTCCTTCGAAAACGGATTGCGCACGGTTTCGGCGTTGAGGATGGCGACGATTTCACCGTCAAACAAAATCTCCCAAGCCTTCAACACGTGTTTGGCCCCGTCGGCAAACGGCGGATTCATGATGATGTGCGAATAGACACTGCCGCTTTGAAACTGCAGAAAATCCATCCCCACCACGGCAAAGCCTTCATCGCGCAGAACCGCGTGCTTGCGGATATCGATTTCAATGCAATCGATCGGCAAACGTTTCCCGTATTGGTACGGTACTGAACGAAGCAAATGGCCTTCGCCTGCTGAAGGCTCCAATACCCGAGTGAATTGTTGGTTCTTGAACGTCGCCCAGGCTTTACGGCTCAGTGCTTCTGGCGTGGGGTAATATTGATAGGGGTCTGTCATGATCTTCTCCAAAGAAGCCCCTGACGACCGATTTATCCCTGGCGGGATAGCATCATCCCGCAGGGGTAGTGTGAAAGACTCGGTTTAACCGAGTGTTGAAATTAAACGGCGCGTCATATCAACGCGAACCGCTTACCTTGAATGAAGTCCTGATACTGCCGGGCTTCGGTTTTTACTTTGAACCGGGCATGCACGCTGCCGTCGATCCAGATTTCCCAGGGCAAGCGGTTAAGCTCGCCTTTCACCAGTTCTACCTCGCCAACTCGAAAATCATCATGTTGGTAAAGTACCTGGCGGGGACTGTCGACACGGACGATACAATGATCCAGTAACGCTGGACCTCCGATGTCACCTGGTTCGATCAATAACGGCACTTTGATGGTGCCTGTCGAACGGCCAATCCAGCCGATGACATCGTGTTCATCAAGCCACGACTGACCGGTTTGGGTATCGCCGTAATAAACCCGAATTTTGCGTCGGCTATGGCGAAGTTGTTCCAACAAATCAACCATCGGTTCCGGTGTATCGGCGTGATAACAGGTGCCGGACGGCAAACGCTGATACTGGATGCAATGACCCGTGCCGAAGGTGTGTTCAAAGACTTGTGTCATGATGTTGTCCTCAAAAAATACGGAAACATCACGATTCCCCAGCGGGAATAGGACATTCCCGTGTGGATGGACAAAAATGAGTGCCGAATAGAATGACGTGGCTAACTCAGGTTTTTGCAAATTGCGCGCTTAAACACCGCGCGCACTTTTCAGGATGGGATCTCCAGTACAGGCTTTCCCAAGGCTTGTAAGGCCAGAGGGATTAACTGATCTAAATTTTCCCAATCGATACTGCCGCCGTTGGTTTCGCCTTGTTGATAGGCTTCAACCAAACCGCGGCAAACTTGCATGGCCGCTTGCTCTTTCTTCAATTGCCGAACCGAATGATCCGGTTCCGGCCATTGTTCAACGGCCACGCATTCCCAGGCCAAACTTTCATCTCCCGACTCAAGGTATTCGTCGGATAATAGCGGCACGTTAGCTGTGTCATCCCAAATGGTGGCATCGTTGAATGCCTGCTCGGCAATCTGTTGTGCAGCTTCGGGACTATCCGCGGTGATACCCACCGACACCCGGTGCACATAGTCGATTTCATAAGAAACTACGAAAAGCCGATTCACAGCCGCCGCCGTGACATTGGCGGAGGCGGGTTTTTCGTCTGGCAATTCGGTTTCCACCGATTCACCCTCGATCAATGCGCTTTCATAAGGCTCGATCTCCTTGTTGCAGTCCGGGCAGCGATCGTTACAGGCGCAATCCCATACATCCTCCCATTCGGTTTGGCAGTAGGGACAGCGGTACTGATTCAGATAGCGAACCGTGCTGTTTTCGACAGCGGTTGTGCCAACGATGGGTTGGTTGATTGTTTTCATGGTCATGTTCTCCAAAAAATGCAGGAACGACCACACGGCAGGATGAAGTTCCTGCAAGGGTAAAGTCGCTGAATAAAGCCGAAAATCGGCTTGCGCAGCGGGGTTGAATTCGCGCAAAAATCGGTATATGGTGACTAAAACTCATTAAAAGCAGAGAAATAGCCATGTTTGACGATATTTTGCGCATTTTTGATTTCCTCAGTCCTAAGCAGACGGAAGAGACGTATCCAAGTCGAAAACCGATGGCGATTCCGTTGGATTCCAACGATCAAGCCACCCCAATCTGCAAAAAATTATTTGCTGATTTGGACGCTGCCGAAGCGGAAGTCTTGAACGATATTGACGATCCAGAAATCGCTTGGACGTTATTAAGTCGTATTCGCCAACTCAGGCGAGAGAGCCAACACGATTTTTCGGCTTTGTTGCCATCAAACTTATTGCCGACTCAATTTGATCAACCAATCAACAGAAACCCCGTTCGTATCTTCAAAACACAAACGGGTGCTCAGTGGTCGGTTTTCAATGGCGGGCAAGCTCATTAGCCTGAATCTCCAGGCCATTACCAGACTTGAGAGCAGTCCTCAATTGACGCACTGGATGGGATGATTTGGATAAATCTTCATCCATCACTGAAGTAGTTTTTTTCGAGCGTTTTGTCAGTTTACCGGCTTTCGGCTCATCTAAAGCTGCCATTGGTCTGACTTTTTCCAATTCCAGTTGTAACTTGGCGATTTGAATATCGGCTTTAATCAGTTCCATGGTTTTGGATTTTATCTGCAACTCCACATCCAATCGATCAACTTGCCGATTGGAACCTGCGTTGCGACTATGAATTTCCTGACGCACGGAATCCGACATGGCCAACCAATCTACCTCGTGACGGATGGTGGGCATGATCACCGGTAGCCGGTGTCGTGCCAAACGCTGCGCACGATAGCGGTGAAACGTTTGAGCTGTGTGTTTGAATGCGCTCAGCAGTTGCAATGCTGTTGCCCAAATCACCCGCAAGGCGAGGATAAACATAGCCAGTAGGATGACGCCGAAAATAAAGTTCATTGAAGTTCTCCTTTAAAGATTTAAGAAAACACTTCGAATGAGCAGCGCCCGGCCGGGGGATGGTCGCCCGAAGCGGGTTTTGATTTTCAGTGGGTAGCACCACTGCGATTTACATCGGGCTTAACGCACCCGACACGATCAAGGGATCACCTTGCTCGCCGCCTAATGACGGAACGCCGACCAAGGTCGGATTCAGCATTCTTCGAAAAGAACGCATGAAAGGTCTGTTTGTCGAATGGGCTCCAGGATGTGAGTGCATTCGACAAGGCTATGTTCGCGTTAATAGTTGACGTCGCCCCGGCATGGATTGCCGGGGCCCAGAAGTCATGGATGGCAAGATTTCTTCACATCCTTGTGACTTGGATCCCGGCAATCCATGCCGGGATGACGGCTTCAATGTCCTTTCAACTACTAACGCGAACATAGCCTTCGACAAACTACGGTTGCAATCAGCTACCCATAGCCACAATCCAAGGCATTAAGCCAAGGATTGGGCTACGGATAAATGACTGGCCGAGACTTAGGCAGCCAACAACACCGCTTTCGAGAGTTCGAACAATTGCGCTCTCAGCTCTGATAGATCGTTAATGGTGATCGCAATCGGGAATAGATGACTGACATCCAATCCCAATCCCACACCGACCGTTTCAATGCCACTATCGCGGCAACGCTGCAACAGTTCCAGCGTGCTCAAGGTATCGTTGGGCTGACCATCGGTCATGACCATCAACACTTTGCGAGGTTCTCGGCAACCTAATAGCGACGCCGCACCAAACCAAATCGCTTCGGTCATCGGCGTACTGCCAGTGGCTGCCAGCGAAAAAGCACCGGTACGGGCATTCACACGTTGACCATGCTCCAGCAGACGAAATACCGAGTCATCTTGAATGCCGGGAAACGCAGTGACGCCAGGATTAACCCCCGGAATGCCTTCAAAGGCCAATGCCAGCGCCAAGGTGGCTTCCAACGCAATCGGCATACGCGATCCGATGGGTTGGCCTTGGCTATCGGTCACCTGATAACCCATGCTTTCGGATTTATCGAGTAGCAGATGAATCGCAGTATTGGGCGCCGATTTGGCCTGCTTACGCTGAAACACCTTGGTTTCGCCGAGTGGTAAGCGGTGTAAACGCTTACCATCCATTCGCCGTCCACGACACGCATGTTGCGAGCGGTTGAGGGTTTGTGACTGCACCAGGCCTTGTAAAGCGGCGCGGATTTTCCCCGATTCGCTTTGTACCTTACGCAGAAAAAACGCACCGGCCTGATCGTCCATAGGTGGCTCGTGGCCACTGGGCATTAGCAGTTCTGACACGTTTTCCGCCGCCAACGACAAGGCTGATTTAAGGGATTCAAACAGGTCTTGTTCGATGTCACCGTCGCCGGCGGACAACAGGGTTTGCAAGACGCCCATCGGGTCTGCAATCTCCGTGCTCTCTTCGTCATCACCTTGCGGATTGGATGAAGAACTTTCTGCCTGCGCACTGGGTTCATCGTCAGGATTTTCCGGATTGGAATCATCGTTACCACCGGATTCTGAAGACTGTTCGTCGTCATTATCCGTAGGTAAATCTTGATCGTGTTCCATATCATCCTCGGAATCCGAAGCGTTCGAATTGTCCAAGTCAGCTGTTTCACCGGCCTGATCCGTATCATCCGATTCACACGATGTGTCCTCATCAACCGATGGCTGAGTCTGATTGCGCTGCCGTTGTTGCTCGAACTCCTGCTCAATCATGGTCAGGATGCGATCAGTCAATTGCAGGCAATCGGATTCGGATTGCAATCCCTCCGGGACTTCGGACAATAAGCCTTTCAAACGTGTCACAGCGCCGGTGGGGAACGTTGCCTTCAAAGCGGTTTCAGTTTCTTCGACCAACGGCCGTAACGACGACTGACCCAATACCCTGGCACGCAAGCTTTTCAACACGAAGCTATACAGAATATTGGCCGGATGATCAGTGATATTGCTGGCGACAAAGTCGCCTTTGGCAATCATCTTTTCAATTACCGTGCGAATCGTCAGCCGAGTTCCCGGAAAATCCTTGGCCAGTTCATACTCAATGCGGACATCTTCAATCGCGTTGCAAAGCCGACGGCGTAATACTGAATTACCGTAGCGCAGCGTAAAGTCCGAATAACGAATGTGCGCCGCTTCGTGGGCCAACAGCCCCCAGGCCACATCCTGATATTCCGCATCGTCACCGTCATAAGCCGGCAACTGAATGGATTTGCCATCGGTATAGGCTTGATTCCCACCGACACTGACTTTGACGCCAAAGCGATTGCCGATGGCGGCCGCCACGATGGGGAAGGCGTTGTGTAAGGTTCTATTTTTCATGGTGTGCTCCAAAAATTAGGGGCAAACCATGACCCCAGCGGGACATGACTTTGCCCCAGTGGGTGAATAGTTAAATGGCGTCAGATCAGAACCAGTAGTCCTGGTCGGAGTCGTCCGCTTCCTCATCGACGCCTGCCGTCACCGTTCTCGGTGCCGCCGCTTGGTCCGAATCATGCGCTTGATCTTGATCGGCATCATGTCCTGTTTTTCGCTCAGACTGATGCTTATCCAGCAAAACCTCCAGCGCCCAGTCATCCGATGCCAATTCCGCTTCGAGTTCATCATCAAAGATGCCATCAAACAGATTGGTAAAATCCGGATTGTCTGAAACGGTCACAGCGATGACAGGCGCTGATGCTGGTAGTACAGATGGCTCGGCCTCCGCTTGATCGAGGGTTTCTTCAGCATCAACGTCAGTTTCTAGTGTGAGCGCTTGCGCCGCCAACAATCCTTCACCGTGCCGCCGGGTTTTATCCGGATCGGCCAGCAACATCGCCGTAGCGAGGATTTCCTGCAACAGACTACCTTCGATCGAACCCCGGTTCGGGATCTTGCCAAGCAAGTCGTCGATGGTCGCTACCAGTGGCGCTACCCGATGATCCAGAAAACTCAAACCATCGAGCTTGTCGCGGATGCGTTTGATCGGCCTGAGTGCGTTGCGGGTGACTTGTTCCTTGCCGAGTAATGATTGCTCGACCAGCAAGTTGGCGTCCACCGCGATTTCATGGAACATCTGCTCGCTCAATGAACCGATTTTGCTTTCCAGGCGTTCGACCTCCTGTATTGGCATCTGTTCGGGTAACGCAACCGATACCACCAGGTAATCGAATGCCAAGCGGGTGGCGACCAAGGCCACCGAATCGATGGCTTTTTCGATGATGCCGGCAAATTCCGGATGTTTAACCATCCAGTCTTGTACTGCGGCATCGTAGCCATCCAGAAACTCAGCCCTTGCCAGGGCAAAGTCCCGGGCGATTCGATCCAGTTCCACCGTGACCTGCGCCGCTGCCGAGACCGGTACGATAAACCCGCCCAGAAACCGAGTACCAACGCGCAAACAAATGCGTTCGGCTTCCTTTTTCAAGCGGTTGAATACCGATAGACGATCCGGATCAAGCAATCGCTTCGAGCCCAAACTGGCCAAATCCTCGGGTGGCAATTTGCTACCGTCGGCCAATACCAGGTCTTCCTTGTTGAGTTTTTTACGCGCACCGTAAATCGTGGCGTCAACTTTGATCAAGACCACTTGATCCAGAATAACTTGAGTTTGTGTCATGTGTACCTCCTTGGGAAGAAGGCACATCGACCTTATAGGGGCAAATGGCCCCTTCCGGGTGAGTGTTAAAAATACCTGGGTCGAACTCTTCGATACAGGCGTTAAGGGTTAAAAATTCGGCGAATCAAAACCAGTGATCGGTTTGATCGGCCATGGCCAACGCCAGATCGAGCCGGGGTTTCAACAGCCCCAAGCTTTCTGCCAGAGGCCGTATGGCCTCGACGTCGGTGTCGAATAATGCCAAGACCTCCGTTTCGGCTTTCAGCTCTGCCGAGACATCACGGCCGCTTTCGGTGGCAATACCCATCGACACGCCGGGAAATGCCGCATGCTTCAAGGCCATCAGCCACAGCCAAGGCAACACCCCGTGTTGGAGGTGAATTTGCCCGCTGAGGTCAAAGGCCTCATCGCCCAGACTGGCATCAATTAACCGTTGCCAACCAGACCAGTCGCTTTCAGTTAGTCCTTGGGCCTGAGACCAGGCTTCCAGATCGCCCAACCAACGCCGTAGTGCGATGCCCATTTCGCTCTGGGTATTACGCCCGGAGCGACAATCGACATGCCAATACAGTTTGTTGATCGGAGCCGACGGATTTTCACTAGGCATAGGTGAAGCATCAGCCATCGGTACGGGCCGGGGTAACCGGATGTTGCCGTCGGCATCGATTTCGACTTCGCCGACAAACACATAG
>NZ_PIZT01000039.1:0-8816 GCF_002834115.1 Methylomonas sp. Kb3
TAATCACGCCACGGCGCTGTCCCAGATGCGCGGTGGGTGCCGTGAAGTTGGTCATGGTACCAAACATGCTGTCCATTTCCTGTTGCAGGTCGGCATAGGCTGGCACGGAAGTCTCGACCAACAGAATCAACACCAGCACCTGACGATAGCGCAGAGACAATGAAAACGAAATCATGGTGTACTCCCCCTTTGCGCACTGCGTTGCAATGCCTGGATCAGTGACAGTGGATCTTGAGTGACCGCAGGACTGATACTGCCAGCCGTAGGCAACAACATTGGCGTGTTACGAATGCCCTGGGTGGTTTGGTATTGCGAGGCATCGATCCAACCGGCTTCCTTGGCCGCCAACAGAATCCGTCCGGTGACTTCCTCCAGTGACAAGGCGCCTTGGGCCAACGGCACCATCTGCTTGGGCGGTTTCATCAGAAACAGCGCCGGGGTTTGTTCGACGCCCAACATCGCAGCCTGACCGGTATCCCGTTTGAACTGACTAAAAAAGCCATTCGGCATGGGTAAACCATCCAGCGATACGGGATAGATTTTGAATCCATAGGCGTTTTCCAACATCGCCAGAATCGGCGCCTGCACATGGCAATAGGGACAATCGGACCGGAAGAAAAACAAAATGCCGGCTTGCGCGGCAATCGCTTTCAAGGCGCGTTCGGCCACCACGCTGGCTTGATGATTGGCTTGATTGGCCGCATAAGTCGCCACCGGTCTGCGCACGGTTTCATCGAGTTGCGGATCGGACATTACCACGTAGCGGGCGGCATTGGTAAAGCGCTCGGCTTTGTCCATCATCACCCGCTGCAGGTAATAAAACGCCGCGACATTCTCTTGGGTGGGATCATCAATGGCCTGATTCAGGTAATGCTCGAGGTTTTGCTTCAACCAGGCCGAGGATAGTGGCTCGGGCTCTGCAGAGGGCTTGGCTTGTGTTTTGGGTTCAATTTCAGCTTGAACGACGCTGGGTGGTTTGTTGTCAGGCTTGGGTTTTTCCTGATCGGCTTGGGTTTCGGGTTTGGTTTTTTTAACCGGCTCCGGCAACACCTCATACCAAAACCAGCCACGCTGTTTGTCGGCAAAATAGGAAACCTCGGGCGCGTCGTCCTTACCCATCGCCAGTGAGGCTCTGAGACACAAGCTCAAGATGATCGGTAAAGAAATGGCATTTCGGTTCATCGCGCCATTGTCCGTCAGATCTTCCTAGCGACTTTTGCAGCTGACGACGAAAACGCCATCAGCTGCAAGATGGTTCGAAAAGCTATCGCAGAATCCCACCGTAACGGCAGACGATCGCAAATTCGGTGTCAACTGCAATCGGTATCCAATATCGGTTGCCTAAAATGCTGGCGTTATTGCGAACGGGCGATGGCCCGCAAATCCCAATAGGAAATCGACTTTGGATTTCCCTATTGAAGTAGGGAAACGTGGCAACGGTTAATCAACCAGAAATCCGACATTATTTCCTAAGCAGGCATGAGTCACGCAGTTTTGCCAAGGCAATGCCTAAATGAACCATCGAGATAATGACAGTGTTATGCCTACTGCGGTAGGCATTTAAGGTGCAAAACCTATGCGCTAAGGCGCTTTCCATGGCTCGCAATGAACAGAAAACTCCATTAGGCATTGTCCATGCCTATCCCTACAGTTAAGTAATAGGAAAACTAATGTCCAGCGAACAACCTGTCAACACTCCGCCCAATCTCACAGAACAAGACTTGCTGCATTGGACCCAAGCCCGGTGCGATCATCTCCAGGCACAAGCCAAAGTGCTGGTCGACGATTATTGGCGCCAATTGAAAAGCCAGCGCCAGAAACACAGCAAAAGCGAATCGGGCCGAATCGGCGTCCGCATCCGCTGCCGGGAAAACCAACGCGCTTTCAGCATTGAGTGGTATCGCATGGCCACGTTACGGCAAAACGGTCAAACCAAGCCCATTGCGCAGTACGTTAAGAAAGGCCGTGGCTATCGTTATCCGCTTGGCAACCTGCTGAAGGGCGAACCTGCTTGGGAAGCGGAATTAGTAGAAGAACTTGAAACCGAGTTTGCCCATATCCGGCAACAGCTCGATCGGCTGGGAAAAATTCGCGATGCGGTACAGCGTTATTGCAAGGTAATCGATGCCAATGACAAATTCATCGGTTGAGATGGCTAAATGACGAGCATTGCTCCAATACACATGAGAGAATCATTTCTCCCGATCAGCCCCAAGTAAACAAGGGGGCTAAAAACGCAGACAGACAGGCATACTCTCCTCCTTGTGGGTTTGTTTAACCTACTCCTGAAAAAACGGGCATAGCTCCGTGTAAGGTAAGCCAACAACGAAAGACGTCAGACATAGAAAAAACCACAAGGCAATCAGAAGCGGTTAAACACCTGATGCAGGGTTTCGAAGCCCACTGCCATTCTTGCAAACACCGAAAAACGTCAAGTACGGCATGTCACAATTATTTCTCTTGATTCTTGAATAGCAGCTATATAGCTTTCCTGTTAGACTTCAACCGCTTAAAATTTTGTAAAGATACGCGGAAAACCCAATAGATATAACAGTCAAGGCAGTTCCGCTTATGGATTTTCAAATCAGGGTTTTCCAAATTCAGTAAGAGATAATTCATGCCAAGAACAGTTGACGAAGGATTTCGTGATTTTTTGAAGAAATTGACACCATCATCCGTTGAAACAGACGCAGCGAAACGACATAGAGCCTCTATCGAAGCTTGTCTTAAAAGTAACTTTGGAATGAACCGCTTTATACGAATAGGCTCATTCGGAAATGGTACGAGTATTTCTGGATATAGTGACGTAGATTATCTGGCCAGCCTCCCAGCGGATCGACTTTATCGGTCCTCTTCTTACTCATTAACTAAAGTTCGTGATGTTTTAAATGCACGTTTTCCAAATACGGGCGTCCGTGTAAGTTGCCCCGCAGTTACTGTACCGTTTGGAACAAAAAAATCTGAGGCTCACGAAATTGTGCCTGCATATTATGTTAAAGATAACAATGAATTTAAAATTTACGGCATCGCTGATTGCGCAGATAGTTGGATGAACGCATGTCCCGATGCTCATAATGCTTATGTTAAATCGGTGGATGAAAAATTTAATGGCAAGGTGAAACCATTAATTCGATTTATTAAAGCTTGGAAGTATTACCAAAATGTGCCTATCTCTTCGTTTTATCTTGAATTACGAGTCGCCAAGTACGCCAGCGGTGAATCTTCAATTATCTATGAACACGACGTAAAAAGAGTTTTATGCTGGCTACGCGACAATAATTTACCAAAAATACAAGACCCTATGGGTATATCGGGTTATATATATCCTTGCAAATCCGATACTGCTTACAATGATGCAATGTCGAAGCTAAGAACAGCCGCAACACGCTCGGAAAAAGCAAGAGAATCAGCCGATAAAGGTAATATTTCTGATGCATTCTATTGGTGGAATTTACTCTATAACGATCAATTTCCTAGCTACTATTACTAATCGTCAATGATTACACTAGAACAAAACAATGATAGGCAAATAAAACGACTTGCCGCTCAACGCCGATTATACTCTACTTCAAAGCGTATTTTTGGCTGGCAACTGTTCCTTAGCGGCTTATTAGCCGTTATTTTTTCATTTTTGGTTGTCTTCGACCCATCTTTGAAAACTTACGCGGTGAGCTGGGGAATTTTAATTACTCTCATGGACATTTTTTGGTTTACACCTTGGCAAGGTCGCCTTAAAGATTCTGCGGCAAAAATTCAGGAAATGTTTGATTGTGACGTGCTGGAATTGCCATGGAATGATTTAAAAGCTGGTAAGCGCCCAGACCCCGAGCTTATCAAGGAACAAGCCAAAAAATATGCAAAAAAACCATTAAAGAATGCCCCACTCGAAGATTGGTATGATCATCCAGACCTTGATTCCTTGCCGATTCATGTAGGAAGAATTGCTTGCCAACGCACAAATATTTGGTGGGATGCCAAACAACGTAGAAACTATGCGAATAGTATAATTTTAATTGTCACTTTAATTTTCATTGTCGTATTTGGGTTATCACTTAACGGTGGCTTCAATATGGAAGATTTCATTCTAAAAGTTTTAGCCCCACTTTCTCCACTTTTTCTATTGGGAATACGCCAATATCGTGAACAAATAGATTCAGCAAATCGATTAGATAAACTAAATGATTATATAAAATCTTTATGGAGGGATGCGCTATTAAAAAAATCGAAGTCCGAACTCACTACGAAATCGCGTAATCTTCAAGATGAATTATTCGAACATAGAAGAAAAACACCCCCTATTTTCGACTTTATCTTCGAAAAACTGCGCAATAGTTATAACGACAATATGAACTTCGGTCTTGATGAGTTAATAAAGGAGGCTAAAAAGGTTTATCAGCTCCAATAAAGCGCATAAAATTTAACAAAATAAAGAGAAAACTTGATTCGAAACATCTAAGCAAGCCTAAGAATAAGCTTTACGGCCTTACATAGTTATAACCTTACAGATATTAAATAATCAGGAGATCGTTGATATACATGGCCATTAAAAGACAAGCAATATTGATCGGTGCGCCTAGCGTTAAGCCAGAATTGCCAGGCGTAATTAAGGATATTAATGATTTTAAAAGCTTCTTACTTTCAGATAAAGGGGGAGTTTGGAAACCAACCGAGATTACCACCCTAATAGATCAAAGTCCTTTTGTAGTTAAGGCACATATACGTTTAGCGCAATCAGCTGATTATGTTTTCATTCTATGCGCCGGTCACGGAGAACATCGAGTAGGAAGAAATCTTGACGAGACAGTGATGTATCTTAATGAAAAAGATACGATTTCAATAAATGAAGTCAACCCCCAAACTAGACGCCATCTAGTTATTGTTGATACATGTAGAGTGTTGGTCGAAGTTAAAAAATTGGCAATGGAGGCGCGTGCCGAAGCAGCACTTACATTGGATTTTGCAGAAACTCACGTCGATTACAGGCAAGTGTTTGATGATGCCATTTTGAATACTTCAGAAGGTAGAATCGTTGCTTATTCATGCGATATTAATCAAGCTGCTGGAGACGACGGCAGTGGTGGAGTTTTCACGCAAGCACTATTAAGCTCTGCAAACACGTTTAAGCCAATTGGATATAGTAAATATGACATAGTGAATATTAGTCAAGCATTTGATGTGGCAAAAGAACTCACATATAAAAAAAATGCCCCGCAAAGCCCCGTTTTCAATGCGGGACGCCGCCGCGACTATTTTCCCTTTTGCATCGCTACACAAGGTAGATAATATGGGAGTTAGCACTGATTACAATGCGGATAAATGGGGGAAATTAGAAACACTAAAAGTGCTCGTGTTAGACACAGAGCACTTTATCGTTTTTATTGATCATGACTATGATTTGGATTGGATTACGTCAGATGAATATGACGCAAAAGGGCATAAGGATATTTCTAAACATCATGACGTAGTGAATAAAATAGCATTGCTTGAATGCAAACCCCTTTCTCATTTTGATGAGAAAACTATCGTTAATTATAAAAGACTGCTTGGCGAGGCATTGGCTAGAAGTTTAAAAGATGATTATGCAAAGGCGTTAAACATCCTAGAACACGCTGAAGGATATATAAAAGAACGTGGCAGCGAGCTGGCAAGGAAATGGTATTTAGATACTGCTGGAAAGACAACATTAATGATTTTTCTTGTTGGGATATATGTGTGGATTTTTAGGGCTAGCTGTATTGAAATATTTGGGAAGAATGTACTTTATTTGTACTTGTCCATGGTTTCTGGAGCATTAGGAGCGCTTTTGTCAATTATATTTAGAATGGGAAAGGAAAGTTTAGATTGTCTTGCAGGAAAAGAAATTCATCAAAGAGAAAGTATATTTAGAATAATCGCTGGTATGCTCTCGGCTTATTTGGGAGCCTTGTTGGTTTCAGCCGATCTATTCCTACCTGTATTTTCAAAGGTTAATAAAGGCGAAGTGGCACTTGTTCTTGTCGGATTTATTGCCGGGATGAGTGAAAGACTTGCGCCATCGATTCTCGGAAAAATTGAAAATGGGAACCTAGGTAAAAGTGGAAACCGATAGGCATTCTACCGAATTACATCTGATTGAGCGAATCGCCAACGGTACTCGCCCTTCGAACTGACACCGCATTCTTAATTTTTATTGACAAACAACTAGTTGATTGACTGTCAAAACGGCGTAATGTTTTATGTCATTTAGGACGTTTATTTGGTTGGAGCACGCAAAGAAAGTCGATTCAGATATGACATAATGGTTGCACAGTTGGATTTATTCGAAGATTGGGTTAATTACTCGGAAATTGTATATCTAGAAAATCAAGAAGCGTCCATGATGAGAGAAAGCCTGTTAATTGAGATGTGCTAGCGAAGCTCGAGTTCAAAGGTATGGCTAGAAAAGCTTCATGAACTAAACTCGGACGATGCAGGCATTTTAATTAAGTTTTCCAGAATTGATCATAACGGATAGCCCCCTTATTTTGATTAAATAAAGATTATATATAGATTAGCACCCTCGATTTTCAGCGTGAAAAATTCGCTGAAACCCACGAATAGCATGGCCTGCAGCTATTTCACAATTCGCTAGAAGCGTCGGCCTAATGCCGTGTCAAACGTCGGCCTAATGCCGTGCTTTTTGTCGGTCTAATGCCGTGCCCGTCGGTCTAATGCCGTTACCTTGTCGGCCGAATGCCGTGCCTCCGTCGGTCTAATGCCGTATCCGCGTCGGCCTAATGCCGTATCGAGAGGCTTCGACCGACCCAAAATAGCGTCGGTCTAATGCCGTGCTTTTTTAGTGCTGCTGGTCATCCAGAAAACGCTGTTGACAGGGCGTGGGCTGGCGTTTGATCTTCACCATATCATCGGCGAATTCAAAGCTAGCCAAAGTACCAATGCTAACCAATGCCTCCAACGCTTTACCCAGCCGATATTTGAAATCGCGCAGGGTTTTCGAGCCACTGCCGCTGAGTCGATGAATGGTGGTAATTTTCATCGGAAACGGCGCAGCATGGGATGACAGAAAACCATGCAACCATAAGGCCAAGGGTTGCTTGCGCAATTTCTGCCGCTGTTCGAACTCAATGTAGGTGTAGCCCTCCTCGAACAGGCGCAGCATCGACTCAGTCAACTCCACCACATAGCGCTGCGTCCGTTCATCACGGTAATAACGCAAGAAGCCTTTTTCACCGAAGGCATCCCTGCCCTGAAAGGTGATTTCGACAAAGGCGCCGCCTAAGCGGGCCATCGATTCTTTCAACCATTCATGCTGGCTTTTGCCGCTACCGCGCCCCAATGCCGTCAACAGGGCATGGGCACTGAATGTCACGCTAAATCCCGGTAATTGCTGCCGGGACAAGTGCACGATCTGCATCCAGACATCGAGGTCGGATTGATTGAGTTGTATGCCAAGGTAGCGAACCTCAATGCCATCGACTGCAGCCAGCAAAGTGCGTTTTTTGTAAGCAATGCGTTCCTTACCTTGGATGCCGGCGAACAATGCACTCCGTAAACAGGCATTGGGCGTTCCGCGAATTACCGACGGCCAGTTGGGCAACGACGTCAAGGGTTCGACGACCCGCAATTTGGCTTTTTTCCGCTCCGTCAGCGACTGGAAACGTTCGGTGAGATTATCGAGTGAATGGTTTGTGCTATTTCTATCCATGACCACCGCCTCACTTCTTCAGGCTGCCAGGATTGCAGCCATGGCTCAGCACGTTGTGCGGAATTGGCATGGTTTTGACTAACGCCTGCTCCTCCGATGTCATATCGAGCTGATGATGGCAATATTTTCGCCAAGCACGTTCGATGACCAGTGTATCGTCATCCTGGCGATCGGGAATGTGCGGCGCGCTGACATCGAGAACGCGATCCGATGAGTCGTCGCTTGCCACGTAAACGCCAATCGGCTGATCGACTTGCCCGACAACGTGTTCAATCGATGCAGACCGTAATACCGAACCGCCCAATCCTCCTGTCTGCCAAGCATTATCCAGGCGCCAGGGTTGTTCGGGTTGAATCGGCACAATCGATTCGATGACGGTCTCGCTCACGGCGGCGTCAGGCCGATTCAGCGAAGTACAGGCCGTGCCGCACAGTACGGACGCAAGACAATGGATTACGATAGATTTGGATTTCATGAGAGCTCCGGAGTAATTAAAGGGAGCTCGTTACACTAAACACTCATTTGCCAGACCTGCTTGCAGCTGACGTCAAATTCGTCGCCAGCTGCAAGCGACGATTGATAAATTCCCGGCAAGATGCGGCGTTATGGAAAATACGCCCTCGACCCTCATTACCCGCATCCGCCAACGTCTGTTTGGCGTCGAGTCCGCGCCTGTCGGTTCGGTTGCGACAACGATTGATGAGGACGTGCCGCGTTATCCGCCGTTCATGAAGGGTCTGCCGGCTGCACCTGTGGAACGCATCCTGTCCAGTCAAACGGAATTGATTACGTCCATCGAACAGGCGCTGGCCCTGCCGGATAGCCTTTATCAGACCATAGCCGCGCCGGTCATACGTCGCTATGCCGCCTTCAGCCACTTATTGCCGGCGTCGGAATCGCATCACCATCGCGGCGCCGGTGGTTTGTTTCGGCACGGATTGGAAGTCGCCCATTGGGCGACCTTGGCATCCCAAGGCAGTTTGTTCGCCACGTCAGCATCACCCAAGGAACGAAAAGCACAAGCATTACGCTGGCGTCTGGCGGTCTGTTTTGCCGGACTGTTGCATGACATCGGCAAACCGGTCGCCGATATCGCCGTGGTCGACGCACAGGGGCAACATACCTGGAACCC
>NZ_PIZT01000033.1:0-7772 GCF_002834115.1 Methylomonas sp. Kb3
AAGGAATAGGCCGGCTTTGACTTTGGCGTCTGCCAGCGATTCAGCTTCGAATTCGACCAGCATTGCCTTGGTGTTGCTGTCGAACAGTCGGTATAGGTTGCCGGCGGCTTGCAGGTGGTTGTCTGCCCAGCGCTCGACCTCGGTGAATTCTTGCGGCTTATCGGTGGTGCGGTCGTCTTTGGGCCAGATAAACCGCTCTAAGGTGCGGAACCCGCTATTTATTTCGTTCTGGACCGAGTGCAGTGCGTTGATGACGTTCTCGTCTGTAATGCTTTCTTGGCAATAATCCATCACAAGACTAAGGACCGCTTGCGCGCGCTGAATATCGCAAAAAGCATTGAAAGCGGCGTCGAAGGCGGTGGTTTTTGGGCTGGTTTCGCCCTGGGCGGTTTGAGTGGTCATAGCGGTACTCCTCGAAAAGATGAATAACCGCCGCCGATGTTTTCCACAACACGGGCGACGGGATTGAGTGGGGTGGAAATACCGCATCGAGGCGCGGCCAGCCTTTCGGCTGCCCAAACAATCCCGCCATAATAGAGACATAGCAAAGCCATGCAAAAATGACGCGCATAAAAAAACCACTAAGGTCAGTGGCGTTTTTTTACGCCTCGATAAACGGGTTTCCACGCCCGGCGCCGAATGTGTCGGCACGGTTAAAGCTTAGGCTGGGTGTTGGGATGGTGTCAAGGAAATTTTTTGACCCAGTGAGGGAATGAGGATATTGCCTAGATAGGAAAGGTGGGCGATGATACGCGCTAAACAACTTACTTACGGATGCATCGAATGGATTTAACCCAAGTTCCCGCTCTTTTAGGAAGCATCAAAACCGCCTTCGAAATTACAAAAATGCTGAGGGAAACTGATGCTTCTCTCGAAAAAGCTGAATCAAAGATGCGCTTGGCGGAGCTTATATCCACCCTAGCCGACGCGAAGATAGAAGTAACAGAAATTCAGCAGGTTCTACTTAGCAAGGATGCGGAAATACGAGAGCTTCAAGCAAAGCTCAAAATCAAAGCCCAACTTCAATGGGAAAGCCCATATTACTGGCGAATAGACGGTACCGTGAAAGACGGCCCGTTCTGCCAACACTGCTACGACAAAAACCAGGAGTTAATCCGCCTTCAGGGCAATGGCGAGGGGTATTGGGTATGTACCGCGTGCAAAAACGGTTACGCAACGAGTTCTTATAAAGAACCTCGCACTACGGTAGCTTTCAGTGATGATCGTTACCACGGGTATTAATTTGAAAGGGTAATGCATCGATCACATGTCAAAACGCCGCTACCGCCGAAATCGCTCAATGGCCGGAGGCCTGCTGTCAGATACAGCTTACATAGCCAACCGTTTTTCATGGCAAGGCACTGTGATTCTTGGGGTGGTGCAATTCATTGTGTTTTACTGGCTCCTGCCGGCATGGATCAATCACCAACTCGATTCACTGCAAGGCAATATGTTTCGACCAATGGTAGAAGTGATATTCGCCAAGCGTGTTCATTGGCTCCAATGGCTCGCGATGGCCTTGGCGCTGATCTGCGGGTTCTTTGCGATTCGGAATTACTTTGCGGTCGGCCAACTTGACCGGTATGGCGAAAGACAAGTCGGTTTTATCAGTCGGCTGCTGGCCAGGTGGTTCGACTAAACGCCAGCGGTTATCCCCAACTCCTGTGGAAAACCCTGTGACAAAGTCGTGACAACTCAACCTAAGTAGTCGCCAGGCAACAAGGAAGGTCAAATTGACTGAAATTTGGTCAGCACTCAGTAGCGAGATATTGCGAACACCACGCACGGTTGACGAGGCTGTTGACCGGCTTTTGCTCATCATGAACGACACCGAGCGCCGGGCACTTGCCAGCGCAGAGGAAGACGAACTGGTCGAGTTCCACTTTTGCCTTGGTGTAGCGATCCGGTATGCGTTTGGGCTACACAAACCCGAAAGCGAATTGGCGGCGGCCTGCGGTACCGGCATTCATCCGGACGATGCAAGTGGCGTCATTATCCGGGCGCTTTGGGAACGGCTTCAGGATGGCAAAGGTAAATAGCCAGACTGTTGCCCCTAAGTTGGCTCGCTTGCGGTCGGAGGCCGAGAGGATGCGGAAGCACCCCGGAATCTACCCAATGGAGCGTTGGCTAAGGCTGCCACTCGCATTGAGCAAGGCCGGGCAATTTGACGAAGCTATCAATGAATTTCACCGGCTTCTTGATGAAGTTGACTGGCGTTTAAATATCGAAGTCCCTAGGCAGAGACCTGGCGGCGATCCTCCGCGCTCGGTGTTTCTGGAAAAATTCGGGCATCTCAGTCGGTTTCAGATTTACGAACAAATGAGCTTGGCCTGTAAAAGGCAAAATCTGCTTGAGCCAGCAGCGCGTTACATCTTGTTGGCCGATCAACACTATCAGGCGTTTTTGGATCGGTCGGTGGTGTCTTGCGCTCACAGGTCGACACACGAGCGCCCAACAAACACCGATCATAACCCTTCGGCGTGAATGACGAAAAACAGTGGCACAGGCTTGCAGCCCGCGAATTTATTGCACATCCCCCGATTGGTGGTTGCCAGCCCGGCGCATCTTCACCAGGCTGAAAGATAGGGTGCTTACTGCCGGTGTACCGAAAAAACTGGCGCGCCGCTACACGCGCCATGATGGTGATGTTTACCGCTGCGACCATCTTAGCCATTGCCGGGGGCAATTAAGCCGATCACCGAGCTATACCACTTATTTTGCTTGATCGGTGTTCCGTCACCATGTTTTTTGCCGGTGTCGAGCACTTCGGCATACTTGGCGCCCGCTGCGGTTACATCCCAGATCTTTTTGTTCTTTGCACCTTTTAAGCACTGTTGTAACCCAGCATCCTCAAGCAGTTTGTTGACTTTTTGGGCTGACAAGCTGAGCTGTTTGCCGATGTCGGTAGGCGTGAGCAGCGCTTCTTTGGTGTCGGCAATTAGCGCGGTCGCGCCAAGGTTACTCAACACATCCACACCGGTGGTCTTCACGGTTGCCCTGTTTGCGGACAGAATAGCCTGGTTGCCGTCGAAGATAAGCTTTGCAACGCTCAAATTGGACGCGAACACCTCGTTTGCCGCGATGTAGTCTTGCGGCAATAGTGCCGAATTCTTTCCAGAGTAACTACCAGTTTTGCGGATCGACGGAAGTATCTCTTCGAAAACCAGTCGCTCGAAATTCTCTGCTTCCGGCAGTGTGCTGCCAACAATAAGCCGAAGAACATCTGACTCGGGCAAAATGCGAGCATCCTGCGTTCTTCCGAGAGTATCGACGATGGGGTGCAGCTTTTGCACCCCACGACAGTGAGACTTTATCGCTGTAGTCGGATCCTTGTAACCAAGACTCTCGCAAATATCTTTCCCCACAAACCAGGGATCGCCGTTTTCGTCAATCACAACGCGAATCGACGCACTTTCAAACTGAAAAGGGATTAGCCGACTCATTGTGCACAGCCATCGGCATTGGCCGCATCGCGCTCAATTGCCTTTTGATCGATCCAACCGTCAATCTCAGACTCGATCCAACCAATGGAGCGACCATCACCCAACTTTATGGGTGCCGGAAACGCGCCGGATTTAACCATACGTTTCAGGGATGATTCCCCAAGTTTGGTTTTTTCCAGCACTTCCGGCTGTTTCAATATTCTCTTCGACATCGGCTACTCCGCAATTTTTATTAGGAGTACTCATACTATGCGTGGGAAATATAGATTTTTGCCCGGTTTTCCGATCTTGACCCCGCCCGAAGGCTTGTGAACCCAGATATGTTGAATTGGGATTTTGGCCCGATCAGATTTATTTAGTGACGTGTTGGCAATAAAAAGTATTGAATCCCCAAAGCCAACAGTTGTAGAATTTTAGCGTGGGTAGACCAAATCGGATACCTGTTGTGCCAGCTCGAGACCTCGACTGGTTCCCCGTGACGCTCAGACCGAGCTAAGGGGGCAACCTTTCAGTCACCTTTTGAGCGCATCCATGACACAACGAAGAAAATCACTAACAAAACCCCGCACCGTTGCTTTTTCCCGTCAATCAGGCCACTGTTTTTATTGTGGTCAACCGATGTGGACTAACAGCCTCGATGAATTCGCCGCGAAACACAAAATAACGTCTGCTCAAGCGAAGCTACTTCAATGCACCGGAGAGCATTTAAAGGCTCACCATGAAGGCGGCAAGGCCGATCAGAGTAATATCGTTGCCGCGTGTTTGTATTGCAACCAAGGACGGCATAAGCGGAAAGACCCGCCGGAGCCAGAGCAATATAAGCGGCTGGTTTATCAAAGATTAAGCAGGGGAGGGTGGCATCAACTACGGATAAATTAAACGTTTGAGACATGGCTTCTGGTATTGCTCGAAATTGGTCTCACAATACCAGAGTCCTTGACGATTAGACCTTGCCAGGTCGATGCTATTTTTGGTGGTGAACTGGTGCTATCGACCCCAAGGAGACAATCGTTCTAATTTGGTTAATGACTGCAAACTGGATAAAAGCCGATGTTAGGTTTGCATAAGTTGTCTGAGGTGAATGATAATGAAGCCCAGTCATTAAGCGGCAAAGGTTTGTAACCCAACGGGTAGTTTGAATGTTATGGAAGTTGGTTATTTCAAAGCATTTTCAGGATTTCACGTTGCACTACCTAGCCTACAGTCCTTAATCATAACTTCTACCAGCATGAGTCAAAATTTGCATAAAGTTGCCAGATTAATATTCTTAACTAATTTTCTAATGACAAATCTTGAATCTGTTTACGCGGCAAGTTTTGATTGTAGCCAAGCCAACAACCCGCGCGAACATTTCATATGCAGTAGGCCAGAACTTTCTGAACTAGATAGTCAGCTTGGCCGCGTTTATGGGGAAAAAAAATCTCTCCTCAGTCCGCAAGGCGCTCAATTGTTGCAGCAAGCGGAGCGAGGCTGGCTACGTTACGTTGCGCAAATTTGTCCTTTAAATGGTTCAACTCAACAGCATAGCTCCCTATGGAGCCCTGAGGCCTGTCTGGCAAAACAGTATCGGGAGCGCATGAATCAACTTGCCAAAGTGGGCCAGTCTTTTGGTCCTTACCGCTTCAATCGGATCGATCTTTACGAGGCTCAACAAGTAAGCAATCCTGCTGACAGAACTGGAGCAACGGAAGGTTTTTTCACTCAGCACACTGCTTATCCACAAATAGACAATGCCGAGTCGGCAGAAGCACTGGAGTGGAATAAGCAACATGTTACCAGTTTGCCTAAAGCTGGTGATTGCGAAAGCGATGGAGATTATGACACCGATTACGAAATCGGCTATGCGAACAAACAAGTAATTAGCACCCTGCTGATATGGAGTGAATACTGTCACGGCACCCCACATGGATTATTCAGTTCTGCAAGCCAAAATCTCATTATTTCCCCGGCACAGAGGGGGCTGAAAGCCGAAGACGTGTTTATAACGGATGATCAGTGGCAGGCCAAATTGCAATCTCTGTTTTGGCAAGCACTGACCGATCAGGGCTGGATAACGCCTGAAGACCCACGACAAGAAGTTGAATCCGAGATTAAAAATATTGTCATTCTCCCGGAAAGGTGGATATTTACTGACCAAGGGTTACGGGTCAATTTCAATGCCTACGAAGGGGGATGCTACGCTTGCACACCGGACCCAGTTACAGTCGGCTGGTCTAAACTCAAACCGTTATTGCGCCAGGGTTCGGTATTGCCTTAAACCGTTTGTTCACAATTTTTACAATTCTGACAGTAATAATAGGATCATAGCGCCGCAGAAGGCTGTAAACAACATGCAGCTCATCGTTCGCGGTTGGTGCAGTTCGTCAACTCTCCCTCACGCACATTGAACGGCAGTTTTCTGGCTTTCACCTGCCGTTATGCTGGAATAATTAATCGGCAGGTATTGGCCGACTCGAGCCGAAGACGCCTTAAGGTTGGTTGCCAAAAAGCTGCCATCCATTGAAGTTAGAAACGAAAAATTTCGCCGACATCATCAACTTCCGCTTGTGGCCGGTAGTAACAATTAATAAACATCGCGCGCGGCGGGTATGAAATACAGCAAAAAGCCGCGACGGTGCGCGGCCTTCAAATTTGTCACTAGCGAGGACTCAACGCCACTCGCCCGTTACAGGGTCTTTGATGAATAAATTGAGGACAAATGGCTCGTCTCGCTCAAAGCGACCGGATTCAACGTAGTCGAAGGCCATATCAACGGAATAGTCACCCTCCCAGCTTTCAATCCAGTGACATTCCTTTTCAGTTGAGCCCTCGGGCGGCAGTACCAAAAAACGATCTGTCGCGTCCGCATGCCAAGCCATCCAATAACCGTTGCTGGTTTTGGCATAAGTAGCGGTACCGAGCCACCTTGATAGCTCCTTGTCACCGTTTGCCATCTGCATCGCGATACGTGGGCGGTAGCCCTTGAAAACCATTGCCATGACATCAAACACCGCGTAATGATTGAGATGATAAAAGGCCAGGATTTTTAGCGAGCGGTCAATAACCGCTCAAACCTGCTAAACCAGATTAAGAAACTGGCTAACCCGCTACCGTGGTCAAGAGCCACGGACGAATTAGCCGGTAAACGTCTTTTTTGGGATGCTGCGCACTCACACCCCGCTGATTCTGGCATACAGCCTGCCTTGCAATCCGAACACCATGAAGCCAGTGATGAAGGAAAGAGCGCCGAGCAGGTTTCCAATTTACCATAATCCAAAGACATATCAACACAACGCGCTAAGCCATGAACTGGTCGATTGCTGATTTCTGCTTTAAGTTTATCAGCTCCGGGATTTACGTTTTTCGGCTGCGAAGAGCAGCTTGGGCAAAGCGTTATCACTCCACATCCGAAAACATATCCTCAACTGCCGCTTTGGCGCTCTCAACCGCCGAAGTAACGCCACTACCGGCGTTATCCGACACCATATAAACCGCATCCTCCAGCCACGCAAACGACTTGGCGTCGAATATATCGGGCGACTTGATGCCGTTCTTACGCATGACCTCTTTCTTTTCCATCACGTACCGCAGACCGCCCGCCTCGGCGAAGTGGTAAGGCAACCGCGCCCCCTGTAACAGTATTTTTTCCTTCATCTTGCGGTCGATGTTCATCCGAAACGATACCCGGCCCGACTTGATCGCATCGCGCATCCGCACCATGGCGCATGCCCGCTGGTTGTAGAATCGGTCCTGGTATTCTTTCTTGAAACATGGCTTACCCCAATTCACCTTGACGACCGGAACCCCCATGGCCTCGATCAGTTTGTTCACCGTCGCGCCAACGCCGCCGTTATCGACCATCAGCGTGGCGTTTGATAGCTTGCCAACCAGATTAGCCAGATCCCCGGCGAAAATGATTTCGTTTTTGCTATTGGTGCAGTACGGGATTTCAATGTATTCAACGCGGCGGGCATCCGGCCCGAAGTCACCATAGCCAATCACTTTGGCAATAATGGCGACCGATTCGTCGCGGTATTCGCCCAAGCCAACGTCCGACAGCACCAACAAACCATACGGTTCGTCATCGCGGATAATTTGCCCGCGCTCGAACGCTCTTTCCAGTTCGACCCGGGTAAGCAGGTTGCTGCCGGAATCCTCAGCGAACAGACCGAGAACCCGGATTCGGTACTCAATGGATTCGCGCCCACCCGTTTCGTCGTCACGATCCTTGAGCCACTGCATAGTGACAAATGGCGACCGCTCGGAACTAAAGCGCAACGAAATCCACGAACCACCATTGTCGCGCGATAGGTTGTGGTGCGATTCATAAAATCTGCCGGCGTTGCGCAC